>VTTJ01000010.1 GCA_008364785.1 Bacillus sp. BGMRC 2118
TATTAGGCACGCCGCCAGCGTTCGTCCTGAGCCAGGATCAAACTCTCCAATAAAGTGTTTGATTGCTCATTTACTTGCTGGCTATCTATATAATAGATAGTTTTAAAAATTTATTGCGTTGGCTATAAACCAACACGCTTGACGTTTTGTTTAGTTTTCAAAGAACTGTTATCGCGTAGAAGCGACTTTAATAATATATCACGCCTGATTTATGAAGTCAACAACTTTTATACTTTTTATTTTAATTCTAAAAAAGTAGAGTGAAAGGTTAACTCTCACTCAGTTATAATTTCTTCGATAAACAGATCTAGTCGATTAGAAAGTTGAATAAATTCATCTGTTCCTTCTAACTTCACCATTGGTCTTGTCGGTGAGTTTGACTCTACAAAAACAATTTCCCCAGTTTGTCCATCTGATAATTTCACTTTTGTTCCAATTGAAAAATTTGCAAGACCAGCAGTTAATGCTTGGATAATCTTTATATCAAATTGACCAAAACTATCTTGAAGAATCATCTCTAATACCTTAAAAGGAGATTGTTTAGATCGATATGCTCTTTCTGAAGTCATTGCATGATAAACATCTGCCACTGCTATTATTTTACCGTATGGATGGATTTTTTCTCCTGTTATCCCTAATGGATACCCGCTTCCATCTGTTCGTTCATGGTGCTGGAATACTCCTAGTTTAACTCCCTCACGCATTACCGGCAAATTTTGAAGCATCTTGTAGCCATGAGTTGGATGGTAACGGATTTCATTATATTCTTCTGGTAAGAGGGCTGTTTGTTTATCTAAGATTTTAGGTGATATCTTTGCCATCCCGCAATCTGACAATAAGCCTGCAAGTGCAATTTGCATCCAATCTCCTTTTTCATAATTTTGCTTTTTAGCTAGAAAACCCGAAAGTAGTCCAACAGTTACTGAATGATGATACAAGTAGTCCTCTTTAGTAGAGTAATGGTGTAACGTAAAGATCTCTGACCCTGACTGAAGGCTGCGTTCTAATAGTGGTATAAAAAATTTACGTACCTTCGGAATATCAATCTGAGATCCTGATTGCCAATCTAAGAATATTTTCTTATATGCTTGCACTGATTTTAAATAATGTGCTGTAAATGAAATATTTTCATTCTCATCTTCCACTGCTATATCATCAACATTTGCATAAGGTCTAAATGGTTGACCGTTAACCAGTGTTGATTCCACCTGAACTTCATTAATTAAGAACGCCTGAAGTAGTTGCATATGCTTGGTATTTATTATCGTCTTTTTAGGAATTAATGGTTTATTAGTTAATGAGGTGACATCCGTTGACAATATACAACCATCTCTAAGCTGGGTAATAGGAATTTTCATATTTGTCTCCTCTCGATTGTAAACTTGTCCTATTATTATATTTTACTAAAAAAAAAGGAACACTTCGACGTGTTCCCTAAAAAAATTTATTCTTGATTATTTTCATTTTCTGAATCAGAAGCATTGTCCAGAGTTTCAGCTCCTTCAAGTTCTTCCTCTTCAAATTCCTTCTCATCTTCTTTTTCAACTACTGCAATTGTAGATACATTCTCTTCTTCGCCTAATCGAATTAATCTTACACCTTGTGCATATCTTCCGAATTGCGATATTCCTTCAGTTGCCATTCTGATAATTACACCGCTTGCTGTTATTATCATAATATCTTCTTCACCAGTTACTGTTTTAATTGACATTACAGTACCTGTCTTGTCTGTAATAGTTGTTGTACGGAGTCCTTTACCACCACGGCTTTGTATACGATATTCATCTTTCGGTGTCCGTTTTCCGTAACCGTTTTTCGTCACAACTAACACATCATAACCATCTTCTAGGATTTCCATCCCGACAACTTCATCATCTTCGTCTAATGTTATCCCTTTAACACCAGTTGCCGTTCTTCCCATTGATCTAACATCCTGTTCATGGAAACGAATGAGCATTCCTTTCTTCGTACCGATGATAATGTCTTTTGTACCATCCGTATTTTTGACAGAGATGAGTTCATCTCCCTCACGAAGATTTACTGCTATTAATCCGCCTTTTCTTATATTACTGAAGGATGATAATGGAGAGCGTTTTGAAATACCTTGCTTCGTCGTAAAGAATAGGTATGCATCATCTGAAAACTCACTTACAGATATCATTGCATTAATCCATTCTCCTTTATCAATCTCTAGTAAATTGATAATCGGAATTCCTTTTGCAGTTCGACTAAATTCAGGAATCTCGTACCCCTTCGTTCTGTATACTTTTCCTTTATTCGTAAAGAATAGGATTGTATTATGAGTGGATGTAGTCAATAACTGTTCTACAAAGTCATCTTCATTCGTTGACATTCCTTGTATCCCACGTCCACCACGTTTTTGAGAACGATACGTAGAAGCAGGGAGTCGTTTAATATAGCCATTGTGGGTTAAGGAAATTACAATGTTTTCTTCTGGAATTAAGTCTTCATCTTCAATCATTTCAAAGCCGCCTGCGACGATTTCAGTCCTTCTTTCATCGTTAAAGCGTTCTTTCACTTCTGTTAATTCTTCTCTAATAATTTCTAGAACCTTTTCATCATCAGCTAGTATAGCTTTAAGCTCTGCGATCAACTTCATCAGCTCTTGATATTCTTCCTCAATCTTTTCTCTTTCTAGTCCTGTTAAGCGTTGCAAACGCATATCTAAGATTGCTTGTGCTTGCTTTTCAGATAAAGAGAATTGAGTCATTAATCCTTCTCTTGCTATATCAGTTGTTCTTGAACCACGAATTAATGCAATTACTTCATCTAAGTGATCTAACGCAATACGTAAACCTTCTAGAATATGAGCTCGTGCTTCAGCTTTCTCTAGTTCAAACTGAGTTCTTCTACGAATAACTACTCGTTGGTGTTCAAGATAATGATATAGAATTTCCTTCAGGTTCAATACCTTTGGATGTCCATCTACAAGTGCTAGCATGTTTATACCAAAGCTTGTTTGAAGTGCCGTTTGTTTATATAAATTATTTAACAGTACGTTTGCATTTGCATCACGACGTACTTCAATAACGATACGCATACCTGTTCGGTCAGATTCATCACGTAAATCTGTAATTCCATCAATCTTCTTATCGCGAACTAGCTCCGCAATCTTTTCGATTAATTTAGCTTTGTTTACTTGATATGGAAGTTCCGTAACGATAATAGTTTGCTTTCCATTTGACTTTTCTTCAATTTCAACCTTTGCACGGACAAGAATTGATCCTCTACCCGTTTGATATGCTTTTCGAATACCACTTCGTCCTAAGATTTGCCCGGATGTAGGGAAGTCAGGACCTTTAATGATTTCCATTAGGTCTTCTATTGTGATATCAGGATCTTTACTAACAGCAAGAACACCGTCAATAACTTCTCCAAGTTGGTGAGGTGGGATATTTGTTGCCATTCCTACTGCGATACCTGCTGCTCCATTAACTAAAAGATTAGGGAATCTTGCAGGTAAAACAACTGGTTCTCTTTCAGATCCATCATAGTTATCTTTATAATCGATCGTATTTTTATTAATATCGCGAAGTATCTCCATAGAGATTTTAGACATACGTGCTTCGGTGTAACGCATTGCCGCAGCAGCATCTCCGTCTACTGAACCGAAGTTCCCATGTCCGTCCACTAACATATAACGATAGTTAAAGTCCTGTGCCATACGTACCATTGTTTCATAAACCGCAGAATCTCCATGTGGATGATACTTACCAATTACTTCACCGACGATACGAGCTGACTTTTTATAGGCTTTATCTGCTGTCATTCCAAGGTCGTTCATAGCATATAAAATACGTCTATGTACAGGCTTGAGCCCATCCCTAACATCGGGAAGGGCACGTGAAACAATAACACTCATTGCATAATCTAGAAATGATGTTTTCATTTCATGACTTATATTAATTTCTTTTACTTGTGATTTACGACTCTCAGTCATATTCATCCTCCTTGAGGAGTTTCAGGATCATCCTATATTAGATATCTAAGTTTTTAACGTACTGTGCATTTTCTTCAATAAAATTACGTCTTGGATCAACCTTATCTCCCATTAACATTTCAAACGTTTCATCCGCTTCGATAGCGTCTTGTAAAGTTACTTGAAGTAATGTTCTTGTTTCTGGGTCCATTGTTGTTTCCCATAATTGAGTAGGGTTCATTTCTCCAAGACCCTTATAACGCTGAATGCCAGGCTTAGGTTGACTAGACATGCTTCCTAATGTTTCTTCTAATTCACGATCATTATAAGCATACTCAATACGTTTACCTTGTTGAACTTTATATAATGGTGGTTGAGCAATATAAATATAGCCATATTCAATAATCGGTCTCATGTAACGGTAGAAGAAAGTTAATAGTAATGTTCGAATATGTGCACCGTCTACGTCCGCATCTGTCATAATGACAACTTTATGATAACGAGCTCGTGAAATATCAAAATCTCCACCTATACCAGTACCAAATGCTGTAATCATTGCTCTAATCTCATTATTGGATAATATTTTATCTAGTCTAGCTTTTTCAACATTTAATATCTTACCACGTAGTGGAAGAATTGCTTGGAAATGACGGTCACGCCCTTGTTTTGCTGATCCACCGGCTGAGTCACCCTCAACGATATAGATTTCGCTTATTGCTGGGTCTTTAGAAGAACAATCTGCAAGTTTACCTGGCAAACTAGAAACTTCTAAAGCACTCTTACGTCTCGTTAATTCCCTTGCCTTTTTCGCAGCCATTCGTGCACGAGATGCCATAATTCCTTTTTCAACTATTTTTCTAGCAACAGAAGGATTTTCTAGCATAAATTTATCAAATGTTTCACCAAATGTAGCTTCTGTAATTGTTCTTGCTTCACTATTACCTAGCTTTGTTTTTGTTTGACCTTCAAACTGTGGATCCGGATGCTTAATTGAAACGATAGCTGTTAATCCTTCTCGCACATCTTCCCCTGTTAAATTACTTTCACTATCCTTTAACAAGTTGTTTTTCTTTGCATAGTCATTAATAACACGAGTTAAAGCTGTCTTAAAACCAACTTCGTGCATTCCACCTTCATATGTGTGAATATTATTAGCAAATGAGTATATATTACTTGTAAAACTATCGTTGTATTGCAGGGCAATTTCAACTGCAATATTGTCCTTTTCTCCTTCTACATAAACAACATCCTCATGAACAGCTTCTCTAGAGCGGTTTAAATGCTCAACATATGATTTAATTCCGCCTTCATACATGTATTCATTTGAACGTTCTCGTTCTTGTCTCTTATCTGAAATGGTGATTTTTAATCCACGGTTTAAGAATGCTAATTCTCGAATACGATTAGCAAGTGTGTCATAGTCATATTCTAATGTTTCAGTAAAGATTTCTCCGTCTGGACTAAAGTGGACAATTGTACCCGTAACATCAGATTCCCCGATAACTTTTAGGTCCCCATCTGGAACACCACGTAAAAACTTCTGATAATGGATTTTTCCGTCACGATGAACAAATACTTCTAATTCTGTAGACAGCGCATTTACAACTGAAGCACCTACACCATGAAGTCCACCTGATACTTTATATCCGCCACCGCCAAATTTACCACCGGCATGAAGAACTGTCATAATAACTTCAACAGCAGGTCTACCCATTTTTTCATGAATCCCAACAGGAATACCACGACCATTATCCTTGACTGTAATGCTGTTATCTTCTTCAATAATTACGTTAATCTCTGAACAATAACCCGCTAAGGCCTCATCAATACTATTATCGACAATTTCCCATACTAAATGGTGAAGTCCTTTGCTACTTGTTGAACCAATATACATACCAGGACGCTTTCGAACAGCTTCTAATCCTTCTAGTACCTGTATTTGATTCTCATCATATGATTGTTGTTGATCCAATTCCTTAGGATCCATTGTCATTCAAATCACCTGCAATCTGGCTCCACTGTTAGGAACCATATTTTCTAATCGATATTTACTACTGGGTCGAATAAATGATTAGCTCTCTTTTTTAATGTCATGGAGGCTAAGGGTGAAAAATAAATATCATGTATTGTTACAACAATTGTTTTCATTGCTGTTGATATTTCTATAATTTCTTTAGTCTTTCGTTGACCTTCAATAAACTCTTGAACAATCGTTGAAGAGTGATAAAGTTGCCCATCTAGAATAGCTATTATTTCGTCATTGGGTACAACGACATTTTCTCCTAAATGAATAAACAACAAGCATCACCTCATTTTAGCTTCTCTATTGAACCAGCTGTTACATAATATTGTGCAGCTTCTTTTAACGTATCATGATCAATACCCTCTACACTTGTTGTCGTAACAAAAGTCTGGACTTTCCCTTGAATGGTATTAAGCAGATGAGATTGTCTAAAATCATCTAGCTCAGATAAGACATCGTCTAATAAGAGGATGGGATATTCCCCGATTTCTGAATGAATAAGTTCAATTTCAGCTAGTTTTAAGGAAAGGGCGGTTGTTCGTTGTTGCCCTTGCGATCCAAAGTTTTGAACGTCCTTACCATTCACGAAAAAGATAAGATCATCACGATGCGGACCAGCAAGTGTCATACCCCGATCTATTTCTCTATCTCTTATTTTATCAAATTTTTGCTCATAACTTTCTATCATTTTCGACAAGTCTATGTTCTCTGATACATCAACCGAAGCCTTGTATTGAATTTCTAACGTTTCTAAGCCTCTACTTATTCCCTTATGAATCGGCTCTGCCCATTTTTGAAGTAAATCTAAAAATTCAAAACGTTTCTTCAAGATTTTGGCAGCTACTTCTATAAGCTGTGATGTAAGGACATCTAGCATAGTAAGATTTTTCTCTTTTTGTCTTGAAAGCTGTTTAAGATAGTGATTCCTTTGACTTAAAATCTTCTGGTATAAACTTAAGTCATGCATATAGATTGGAGATACTTGTCCAATCTCCATATCTAAGAATCTTCTTCTGCCTTGGGGATTTCCTTTAACCAGATTCAGATCCTCAGGAGCAAACATCACGATATTCATCGCTCCAATATATTGACTTAACTTTTGTTGTTCCAGATGATTCAGTTTTGCCTTTTTACCTTTTGTTGAAATCACCAGTTGAAGTGATAGTGGCCCCTTCTTCCTATGAACTCTACCTTCTATTTTAGCATACTCTTGTTCAAAACGTATCAAGTCTTTATCATTTGACGTACGATGAGACTTTGCGATGGCTAAAACATAGATTGCCTCCATAAGATTTGTCTTGCCTTGGGCATTTTCACCCAAAATCACATTCACTTTATTCTCAAATTCAACTATTGTCTTTTCGTAATTTCTGTAATTTGTAACAGTTAAATTCTCAATATACAAGGGTACTCCCCCACACGTTTTCTCTTCTACTCATTTGAAACAGAGGTTACCGTAAAAGATCCTTTACCTTCGATTTCGATTATATCTCCATTGCGAAGCTTTCTTCCTCTACGGTTATCATTTTCTCCATTTATAATAATTACATATTCTGACAAAAACCACTTAGCCATTCCACCTGTATCGATGACCCCTGCTAATTTTAAAAATTGCCCAAGTGTAATATATTCTGTATTTATTTCAACTTGTGTTGACATTGACATCACCTCGTTCATTAGATGTATACACTATTTCTTATTGTACTAAATTATTCATTACAATAAAAGAAGCTCCATATTCGCATGCAAATAATAATAAATATGAAATAAGATACCGACAGATTGCCGGTATCTTATTTGGTTAGTATGTTCTCACAGGGAGAATTAACTGTAAGGTTTTATCATCATCAACTGGTTGAATAAAGAAAGGTCTCATAGCACCTGTGAAACTGATTTTGACATCTGATCCATCGATTGCCTTTAGAGCATCCATCATAAACTTCGCACTAAATGAAATTTTTAAGTCTTCTCCCTCAATCTTTTCACTTTGGATTTCCTCTTGTACTTTTCCGATTTCCGGTGAGTCAGATGAAATTTCAATTGTTCCTTGTTCTAATGTACTAAATTTAACAACATTATTTCTACCTTCTCTCGCAAGTAAGGAAGCACGGTCAATAGCATGTAGAAATTCTTTACTATTTAAATAAATATCTGTTTTGCTCTCTGTTGGAATTAATCTTGATGTATCAGGATAATTACCGTCTAATAATCTCGAGAAGAATAGGATATTTTTCATTTTAAATAGTACTTGCTGCTCAGTCATTACGATCTCTACATGATCTGTTGTATCATCTAGGATTTTACTTAATTCATTCAGACTTTTTCCTGGAATTACAACATTAGCTGTAGGGATTTGATTATTCGTATCGATTGCACATTTTCTAAAAGCTAATCGGTGACTATCTGTTGCAATGCAATGTAACTCACCATTTTCAATTTTCCAGTTCACGCCTGTTAAAATTGGTCTAGTTTCTGATGTAGAAACAGCAAATACAGTTTGTCGTATAATATGTTTCAATAAATCAGCTGGCAATGTAAAAACATGTTCTTCACTTAATTGTGGAAGGTGAGGATATTCTTCAGCATCTATTGCATTCAAGTTAAATTCGGCTTTACCTGAGCGAATAACGGTTTGTAATTGGTTTACTACCTCAATTTCAACCATAGCCTGAGGTAACTTCTTTACAATTTCACTAAAAAATCGTGCTTGTAATACAATACTTCCTGTTTCTTTTACTTCTACAATTTCATCTCCAGCTTCTTCAACTGGAATAAACGATTCAATAGAAATATCTGAATCACTTCCTGTTAATGTAACTCCTTCTCTAGTCGCAACAATTTTAATCCCTGTTAAGATCGGTATTGTCGTTCTTGACGATACTGCTTTCATTACATCTTGAACACTTTGAACAAGATATTCTTTTTGAATCGAAAATTTCATTATCAAAATCTCCTTTTTGTCATAAGTAAATTTTCTAATCATATAATTAATATTTATTTTAAAAAAATAGTAGTAATAGTAATAGGGCCTGTGGATTTGTGGATAACCAAGGAAAGTGAAAGGAAACACAGTCTATCCACATGTGGACAGACTGTGTGTAATCATGTTCAAGTTATTCACAGTATTAAGATATAAAAAATTAGTTTTTAAGTAGTCCTTGAATTTCTTTTAATTGATTTTGTAGTTGTGAATCAGTTTGAAGAAGAGTAGAGATCTTTTCATGAGCATGAATGACGGTTGTATGATCACGTCCTCCAAATTCCTCACCAATCTTCGGAAGAGAGAAATCAGTTAACTCCCTTGATAAGTACATAGCAACTTGACGAGGGAATGCAATCGATTTCGTACGTTTCTTCGCCTTAAAATCTTCTAACTTTATATTGTAGTGCTGACCAACAATCCGTTGTATATCAAGGATTGTTATCACTTTAGGTTTAGAACTAGGGATGATATCTTTTAGTGCTTCCGCTGCTAAATCAGCATTTATATCTTTATTAATTAGTGAAGAATATGCAACAACACGAATGAGTGCTCCTTCTAACTCTCTAATATTGGTATCAATTTGATTCGCAATATATAGCATAACTTCATTAGGGATATCTAACCCTTCTGCTTTTGCCTTCTTACGTAGGATTGCAATTCTTGTTTCTAAGTCTGGAGGGGTTATATCAGTAATTAGTCCCCATTCAAATCTAGAGCGTAGTCGATCTTCAAGTGTTGGGATTTCCTTTGGTGGCCTGTCACTTGAAATGACAATCTGCTTACTTTCCTCATGAAGTGTATTAAAGGTATGGAAGAATTCTTCTTGTGTTTGTTCTTTTCCAGCTAAGAACTGAATATCATCTATAAGTAATACATCTACACTGCGATATTTATTTCGAAAGTCAACAGCTTTATTATCACGAATAGAGTTAATAAACTCATTCGTAAACTTTTCAGATGATAAGTAAACCACTTTAGCAGAAGGATTATGATCAATCACGTAATGACCAATTGCATGCATTAAGTGGGTTTTTCCTAGTCCTACGCCTCCATATATAAATAAAGGATTATAGGCCTTAGCTGGTGCTTCTGCTACAGCCAATGATGCTGCATGTGCAAATCTATTACCAGATCCGATAACGAACGTATCAAATGTGTATTTTGGATTTAGCATACTCTGAGGTAATTCGTGTGGTTCATCATCGGCCTTTAATATTTGCTTCTTAGGTGGCTCGAGATCAAAATCCTCTTCGGACTGATTTTGAGGAATAATAAACTTAATTGTTAATTCAGCACCAGTAATATCATAGATTGTTTCCGCAATAAGTGATGAATAGCGGGATTCTAACCAATCTCTAGCAAATTCATTAGGTGCTGTAATAATAAGTGTATTATTTTGGAGAGCGTGTGCCTTTGTTGATTTTAGCCATGTTTCAAAGGAAGGCTTGCTAAGCTTTTTCTCGATTTCTTTTAAGGCTTTGTTCCATAAATCCGAGATATTTTCCAATCTTATCCCTCCTTTTCCTGTTTTTCTCTAGTGTACAACCTTTGTATAATCAGCCGAATACGATAGTATAAATATACATTTCCACAAGTAATGTTATTATATATATATTATAGTAGAAAAGTGACTTTTCGACAGTATTCACGGTTTGTGGACAAATTCCCTCACAGCCTCTTAATAAACTATCCACAATTTATCCACAGTCTGTGGATAGAGATATGTATGGTGATAGATTATTAAGTGTGAAAACATAAATATAATAACAAATAAAAATAAGTGATGCAACGGTTTTTTAAAGGTTATCCACAAGTACAACAACTTGTGGAGTTTTTTTGTCCACAACACAATATACTGTGTAAAACTTGTCGATAAGTGGAGAAAAAGTTAGGAAGGTCATAAAAAACTTATCCACAAAGAGGGCGAAGATTTATATTTCAAACAAATATTGGTTTTTTTGAAATGAAGTTGACATTTAATAGGATCGTTCACTATAATTATAAAGACTGTCTTTGGACATTTTCTTTAAGAGGATTTTTGAACAATATCATTAGTATGGTGATTGTTCATTAACGCGATCCCTATAAAAGTAAATTGCTTTTAATGAAGAAGAAAAAGTAATAACTTAGCTCCTAATAATATAGGGAAGTGCAAAGTTTACTATTAATAGTAGTGATTCAGTAGGATCTACTACAAGTAGTATCCTATGAGGAGGTGTATTGGAATGAAACGTACTTACCAACCAAATAAGCGTAAGCGTAGTAAAGTTCATGGTTTTCGTAGCCGTATGAGCAGCGCAAATGGAAGAAAAGTTCTTGCTCGTCGCCGTCTAAGAGGAAGAAAAGTATTATCAGCATAAGACCACTGAATTATCAGTGGTCTTTTTTCGGCCAAATTTTGCAAATTAGTGCGCTCTTTACGTTTTTGTGAAGGTTTATTTGGGCCATAATTGGTAAATCTGTTAGGAGAGGTAGCATGTATATTACATAATAGAGTGTAATGTATAATAAAACGTTACTTTATAAAGGTGCATGAATTTTATTTGTTTATGCAGCAAATGGAGTGTAACTATGAAGAAAACGTATAGAATTAAGAAAAATGAAGAATTTCAAGAGATATTTAATAAGGGGAATTCAACTGCCAATAGACAGTTTGTGATATATGTATTCGATAATCCAAGTCAACCATCATTTCGTGTAGGCTTATCTGTTAGTAAAAAAATAGGGAATGCAGTTGCTCGTAATCGAATAAAAAGACTAATAAGACAAGTTTTGCATGAATTCAGTGACCGACTTAAACCAGGTAAGGACTTTATTATTATTGCAAGAAAGCCGACAGCTGAGATGGATTATTATCAATTTAAATCATCATTAGAGCATGTATGTAAATTAGCAAAAGTCTTATCAAAAAAATAGAGAATGCTATGTATCGACAAATTTCTAGAATTTATCTATAGTAAATGCTGAATTTGTCATGAATTTAATAGAGGATATAAAAGAATTTTTAGTTGAAAGATGTTACAATACAGTTATTGATTACTAGTTTTACTTGTTTTTCCGATTGTTTGATAGTAAATCGTATTTATTTACGATTTAAAATAAAGGAGGATATAACAGAAGTGAAGAAGCGGTTATTATTATTTGTAGCATTACTTGCAATTCTAGCAACTTTAACAGGCTGTACGGAAGTAAATCAAGACATTACATCTGAAAGTACAGGAGTTTGGAATCAATATTTTGTTTATCCATTATCAATGCTTATTACGTATTTTGCTGAATTATTTAATGAAAACTATGGGCTTTCTATTATTATCGTAACATTACTAATTCGCTTAGTTCTTTTACCATTAATGATCAAGCAAACTAAGAGTTCAAAGGCAATGCAAGCTTTGCAGCCAGAAATGCAGAGACTTCGTGAACAATATAGTTCTAAAGATCAAAAAACACAACAAAAGCTTCAGCAGGAAACAATGGCTTTATTCCAAAAGCACGGAGTAAACCCACTTGCAGGTTGTTTCCCAATACTCATTCAAATGCCGATATTAATTGCATTTTACCATGCAATTATGAGAACAAGTGAAATTAAAACACATTCATTCCTATGGGTGGACTTAGGCTCTCCGGATCCATATTTCATCTTACCGATTGTTGCAGGTATCACAACATTTGTTCAACAAAAAATTATGATGGCAGGTCAGCCGCCAAACCCACAAATGACAATGATGCTATGGATTATGCCGATCATGATCGTTGTATTTGCATTTAATTTCCCTGCAGCACTTTCATTATATTGGGTAGTAGGTAACTTGTTCATGATCGTACAAACATTAGTAATCAAGGGTCCAGAAATAAAAGATAATAATGCAGGAGGAGCGAAAAAGTGAAAGAAGTAACTGCTACAGGTTCAACTTTTGAAGAGGCAGTAAGTTCAGCACTAGCTCAGATGAATGCATCAAGAGAAGAAGTAGAAATAGACATAGTAGAAGAGGGAAAAAAAGGTTTATTTGGTCTTTTTGGTGCTCGGAACTATGTTGTAAAAGTTACAAAAAAGAAAAATGCAAGACAAGAAACAGAACAGTTTTTATATGATATCACGAAAAAGATGGGTGTAGATGTCAAGATTGAGAGTAAAGAAGTTGATCGAGAAATCATTTATCAACTATCAGGTAGCGATATTGCCTTATTAATCGGAAAAAGGGGCCAGACCTTAAATTCCATACAATATCTGGCGCAGCTCGTTTTTAACCGTGAGACTAGTCAATATCGAACCATTGTGGTAGATGCAGAGAATTATCGATTAAGAAGAAGAGAAGCACTTGAGCAACTAGCACATCGTTTGGCCTATAAAGCTGTTAAGACGAAACAAGATGTTCCTCTTGAACCAATGCCATCTTATGAACGAAAGGTTATTCATATGGTATTGCTAAAAAATAAAGAGGTAAAAACTTTTTCAGCTGGTGAAGAGCCTCGTCGTCACTTGGTGATCTCACCAATTATAAAAAAATAACCCAAAAATCCTAAACTGCTACATTCAGTTTAGGATTTTTTTATTTAGGCTTTTTTCTAAAACTTTGGTGCTATTAGTGTATTACCAGTATTAGAAGTAAATTGAGATTGGATTAGAAATGAGCAACTCTCTGTATGTAGTAGCAACTAGATACTAAGGTAAAAATCTAGCTTTTAGGATTTTTACGCAAAGCAGCAATCTATACGATTACAGCCTCTATTTATTAAGCTCATCTTTAAAAGATTTATCGTTTAGGACATCAATAATTCCCAAATTGGTAAAAAGAATTATCCCTTTGACGCTATGATGTGCTGAAACTTGAGAGATTAACGTTGTAATTTATAATAGGGCAACACTCTATGTGAAAACAGCTATCTACCATTGAAACTTGGCAGTAACCTCTTAGCTTTATATGCGGACAATAAAAGTAATAGAAGTTTCATATAGCATAACAAGACTAAGCTTTCACCAAAGTCAAAAGACTAAAATGTGGAGCTTAGTCTTTTTTGTTTTCTGTTATGTCCACATATATGAAGTAGTTGTCATTTTGGTTGTGGATAAGTTAAAATGAAAGAAGATCATATGAACGGAGAAGATATCCACAAGTGGATAAGATTGATTGTTCTCAAATGGGTCATACTATTAACATGTGGATGAAAAAGGACAATTGAAAATAGTTTTGGTATGATAGTCAAATGTCTTAATAATAGAGACGTAAGAATACTGAGGAAGAAGAGTGACCATAATTATGGATTTCGATACAATAGCGGCAATATCTACTCCAATGGGAGAAGGAGCTATTGCCATTGTGAGATTAAGTGGAGACGACAGTCTGACAATAGCAAATAAAATATTTAAAGGTAAATCGTTAACAGAGGTACCATCTCATACGATACACTATGGCCATATTGTAGACCCTGAAACAGAAGATATCATTGAGGAAGTAATGATTTCTGTGATGAAGGCTCCAAGAACGTTTACGAGAGAGAATGTAGTAGAAATAAATTGCCATGGTGGGCTAGTGTCTGTTAATAAAGTCTTGCAGTTAACGCTTGAACAGGGAGCTCGATTAGCGGAGCCAGGTGAATTTACGAAAAGGGCATTCTTAAATGGAAGAATAGATTTGTCACAGGCAGAAGCCGTAATGGATTTAATTCGTGCCAAAACTGACCGTGCAATGAGTGTAGCGATTGGTCAAATGGAAGGACGACTCTCAAACTTAATACAACGGCTGCGGCAGGAACTATTAGAAACTCTTGCACATGTAGAAGTAAATATTGATTACCCAGAGTATGATGATGTGGAGGAAATGACACATTCATTGTTAATTGAAAAGGCAAGTTCTGTCCAAAATGAAATCGAGAAGCTTCTGCAGACATCTAGCCAAGGGAAAATATTACGAGAAGGTCTGTCAACTGTAATTGTCGGTAGACCGAATGTTGGTAAATCCTCTCTGCTTAATAGCTTAGTTCATGAAAATAAAGCTATTGTCACTGATATCCCTGGCACGACAAGAGATGTAATTGAAGAATATGTAAATGTGAAAGGTGTTCCACTTCGCCTGTTGGATACTGCTGGTATTCGTGAAACAGAAGATATTGTTGAGAGAATTGGTGTTGAACGATCTAGACAAGTACTGAAAGAAGCTGATTTAATTCTTTTAGTTTTAAATTACAATGATGACCTCACAATAGAAGATAAGAGATTATTTGAAGCAGTAGCGGGGATGGATGTAATTGTTATTGTTAATAAAACCGATTTACTTCAAAAGTTGGATATGAACGAAGTAAATAAATTAGCTGAACACTATCCGATTGTAACAACTTCTTTATTAGAAGACAAAGGAATAGAAGAGTTAGAGGATGCTATTAGTTCTCTGTTCTTCTCAGGTACAATCGAATCAAAAGATATGACGTATGTCTCTAATTCTAGACATATTGCGTTGTTAACACAGGCAAAGAAATCAATACAAGAAGCCATAAATGGAATTGAAAATGGTGTTCCGATAGATTTAGTACAAATAGATTTAACAAGAACATGGGAGTTATTAGGTGAAATTATCGGCGATGCCGTTCATGAAAGCTTAATCGACCAGTTATTTTCACAATTCTGTTTAGGGAAATAGGAGGTTTTTTACTATGCAACAGTATGACGGTGGACAGTATGATGTCATAGTCGTTGGAGCAGGTCATGCAGGCTGTGAAGCAGGACTTGCAGCAGCTAGAATGGGTGCAAAGACATTAATGGTAACAATTAATTTAGATATGGTTGCCTTCATGCCGTGTAATCCATCAGTTGGCGGACCAGCCAAGGGGATTGTCGTACGTGAAATAGATGCTCTAGGCGGAGAAATGGGACGCAATATCGATAAAACTCACATTCAAATGAGGATGTTAAATACAGGTAAAGGCCCAGCAGTTCGAGCTTTACGAGCACAAGCAGATAAATTTTCCTATCAGCATGAAATGAAGAAAACCATTGAAAATACACCTAATCTTACATTACTACAGGGAATGGTAGAGAAGTTAATTATTGAGGGCGGAGAATGTAGAGGGGTTATTACGAATACAGGTGCTATGTATGCCTCTAAAACTGTTGTTATTACAACTGGAACTTTCCTTAGAGGCAAAATAATCATTGGAGACTTACAATATTCCAGTGGTCCAAATAATCAACAGCCTTCTATTAAATTATCTGAGCACTTGCAAGAATTAGGGTTTGATTTAGTACGATTTAAAACAGGTACGCCACCTAGAGTAAATGGAACTACGATTGATTACTCTAAAACAGAAATTCAACCTGGTGATGATATACCAAGAGCATTCTCTTATGAAACAACACAGTTTATTACCGATCAAATTCCATGTTGGTTAACGTATACAAGTCCAGAGACACATCAATTAATTGATCAAAATCTCCATCGTTCTCCTATGTACTCTGGAATGATTAAAGGAACTGGACCAAGATATTGTCCTTCTATTGAAGACAAAATTGTCCGTTTTAATGATAAACCGAGACATCAAATATTCCTTGAACCGGAAGGAAGAAATACACAAGAAGTATATGTACAGGGACTTTCTACAAGTTTACCAGAAGAAGTCCAACTTAAAATGCTAGCTACAATTCCAGGTCTTGAAAAGGCACAGATGATGAGAGCCGGCTATGCAATTGAGTATGATGCAGTTGTTCCGACTCAATTATGGCCAACATTAGAAACTAAACATGTCCCAAATTTATATACGGCTGGACAAATAAATGGTACTTCTGGTTATGAAGAAGCAGCAGGTCAAGGATTAATGGCAGGTATTAATGCAGCTGCGAAGGCTTTAGAGAAGGAAGAAGTAATTTTAGATCGTTCCGAGGCTTATATTGGTGTTCTTATCGATGATTTAGTAACAAAAGGAACAAATGAGCCATATCGACTGCTTACTTCTAGAGCAGAATATCGACTTTTACTAAGACATGATAATGCTGATTTAAGGTTAACGGATAAAGGATATACTCTAGGTTTAATTTCGGAAGATCGTTATGCACGTTTTATAAAGAAAAAAGAATTAATTGAAACTGAGAAAGAACGACTAAAACAAATCATAATTAAGCCGACTCAACAAGTTCAACAAATCATCAAAGATGCAGGCGGAAGTGAACTAAAAGACGGAATACGAGCTTCAGATCTTTTAAAACGTCCAGAGATGACATATCAACATATAAATGAAATTGTACCATCAGAGGTTGAATTACATTCAGAGATTGCTGAGCAGGTCGAAATTCAAGTAAAATATGAAGGTTATATAGAAAAGTCACTTCAGCAAGTAGAACGTATGAAAAAGATGGATACGAAAAAAATACCTGAAAACATTGATTATGACGCAATTTCAAGTATTGCAAATGAAGCAAGACAAAAGTTAAAAGAAGTGAGGCCACTTTCGGTTGGACAGGCATCTCGCGTATCAGGAGTAAATCCATCAGATATATCTATTCTGTTAATCTACTTAGAGCAAGGTAAGGTTGCACGAGTATCTAATCAGGATTGATTGGTGGAGAAAGGACTAAACATGAAACAAGAACAATTCATATCTTTACTTAAAGAAAAGGGGATTTCTCTTTCTCCATTCCAAATAAATCAGTTTGAGCGTTACTATGAAATATTAGTGGAATGGAATGAAAAGATGAATTTAACAGCGATCACTGAAAAAGAAGAAGTGTATCTAAAGCATTTCTATGATTCAATATCAGCTGCCTTTTATACCGATTTTAATCAAGAAGTAACAGTATGTGATGTAGGAGCAGGAGCAGGATTTCCGAGTATTCCTTTGAAAATCTGTTTCCCATCCATTCATGTTACAATTGTTGATTCCTTGCAAAAGCGTATCACTTTTTTGAACCATTTAGCTAAAGAATTAAACTTGTCAAATGTCACATTCTATCATGACCGTGCAGAAACATTTGGTCAGAAACAAGAGTTTCGTGAAACATTTGATCTTGTGACGGCAAGAGCAGTAGCTCGTTTATCTGTATTAAGTGAATTATGTCTTCCTCTTGTAAAGGTAAATGGACAGTTTGTAGTGATGAAAGGTGCATCTGCAAAGGAAGAATTAGAAGATGGAAAAAAAGCAGTAAAAATACTTGGTGGTGAGGTAAAAGAGGAACACCAGTTCCAATTACCTACCGAGGAAAGTAATCGGTCTATATTTATTATTAAAAAGACACAAAAAACACCAAAAAAATATCCAAGAAAACCTGGTACACCTAATAAAACACCGATACAATAAGAGATTAGTACAAATGTAATCCTTTTCTAAATAAATTGTTTCACGTGGAACATTTTCATAGAAGGAAAGTCACAGACAAATAACGAATATATACAAGAGGAGTTTCCTAAAGGTGGTGGGTAAAGGATGAAGAGTCCTTTTTCTAGAATTTTCGGTATTGGGGAAAAAGAAGTAGCCGAGATTATTGAGAAAACAGATCGAGATGAGATTAAAAAAATTCCACTTTCTGATATCGTTCCTAATAGATATCAACCACGTACAGTTTTTGATGATGAAAAGATTGAAGAATTATCATTAACTATTCATACTCATGGTATTATTCAACCAATCGTAGTTCGTGAATATGAAGCGGGGAAATATGAAATTATTGCAGGAGAACGTCGTTTTAGAGCAGTCACAAAACTAGGTTGGGAAACGATACCGGCAATTATAAAAGATTTTAATGATGCAGAAACAGCTTCAGTTGCATTAATAGAAAACCTACAGCGTGAGGAATTGTCTGTGATTGAAGAGGCAATTGCATACGCGAAATTGTTAGAACTTCATAACCTTACTCAAGAGGCATTGGCGCAACGATTAGGTAAGGGGCAATCAACTGTAGCTAATAAGTTGCGTTTATTAAAACTGCCAGAAGAAGTTCAGGATGCTCTGCTCCAGAAGCAGATAACAGAAAGGCATGCTAGGGCTCTTATTCCATTAAAAAGTCCTGACAAGCAGCTTAAGTTATTAAAAGAAGTAATTGAACTTCAACTAAATGTAAAGCAAACCGAGAACCGTGTTAATAGAATGTTAGAAGAGACAATGGACAAGCCCAAACCAAAGCGAAAAGCATTTAGTAAAGATATGAGAATCGCAATGAATACAATTAGACAGTCACTTACTATGGTTCAAGATAATGGAGTTGAATTGAATTCAACTGAAGAGGAATTTGATGACTTTTATCAAATTACAATTAAAATTCCAAAGAAATAAGATATAAAATCCCTATCATTTGAATAGGGATTATTTTTTTTGATAAAAAAATTAGCAAATAAACTCCTTTTTTTTCGATTCGTGTTAAAATGATATAGTTGATAGATAAATTTGTTAGATTTTGAAGGTAGGTGACACAGTGGCAAGGATTATTTCTATAGCGAACCAAAAAGGCGGGGTTGGAAAAACAACTACTTCCGTCAATTTAGGTGCATGCTTAGCATATTTAGGAAAAAAAGTCTTACTAGTAGATATTGATCCTCAAGGGAATGCCACAAGTGGTGTTGGTATTGATAAGGCTGATGTTGATGCATGTATTTATGATATTTTAGTAGAAGATGCTGATGCAAAGACTGTTGTTAAACCGACTGATGTGGAGAATTTATATATAATACCTGCAACGATTCAATTAGCAGGTGCTGAAATTGAGTTAGTACCAACTATTTCCAGAGAAGTGAGATTAAAGCGAGCATTAGAAACAGTAGAGGCTGCTTATGACTATATCATTATTGATTGTCCTCCATCTCTTGGATTACTTACAATTAACTCACTAACAGCCTCAAACTCTGTGTTAATCCCTGTACAATGTGAATATTATGCTCTAGAGGGACTTAGCCAATTACTAAACACAGTACGTCTAGTTCAAAAACATTTAAATACTGATTTAATGATTGAGGGCGTACTGTTAACAATGTTAGATGCAAGAACAAATCTAGGTATTCAAGTTATTGATGAAGTAAAAAAATACTTCCAAGAGAAGGTTTATCAGTCCATTATTCCTCGTAATATTAGACTTAGTGAGGCACCAAGTCATGGGAAACCAATCATTATTTATGATCCTAAATCTAGAGGTGCTGAAGTATACTTAGACCTTGCAAAGGAAGTGATGATGAATGGCTAAAGGACTAGGGAAAGGGATAAATGCATTTTTCCCGAATGTTGACTTAAATAAAGAAGAAGTTATTCAAGAAATTAAGTTAAAAGATCTTCGCCCTAATCCATACCAACCTCGTAAACACTTTGAAGAGGAAGCAATAGAAGAACTTAAAGAATCCATTATTCAACATGGGATTTTGCAACCGATTATCGTTCGTAAGAGTATAAAAGGTTATGAAATAGTTGTAGGAGAAAGACGTTTTCGTGCAGCTAAAGCAGCTGGGTTAGAAGTTGCTCCAGTTGTTGTAAAGGAACTCTCTGAACAAGAAATGATGGAACTTGCTTTGCTTGAGAACCTCCAACGGGAAGATTTAACACCAATTGAAGAAGCTCAAGCATATCAATCATTGATTGATCAGTTGAATCTTACTCAAGAGCAGTTAGCTAAGCGGTTAGGGAAAAGTAGACCGCATATAGCAAACCATATACGCTTATTATCTCTACCTGAGGCTGTAAGAGGATTTATTTCCGACGGGAAACTATCAATGGGGCATGGGAGAGCGTTACTTGGTTTAAGGAAGAAAGAAAAATTGAATGTTGTTGTAGAAAAGATATTGAAAGAACAATTAAATGTAAGACAACTTGAACAGTTAGTGCACCAGCTAAATGAAAATGTTTCACGTGAAACATTGAAACCTAAAAAAGAGAAAGACATCTTCATTAAAGAAAGAGAGACTGTACTTAGAGAGAGATTTGGTACATCTGTTTCTATTAAACAAACAAAGAAAAAAGGTAAAATAGAAATAGAATTTATGTCCCCGGATGATTTGAACCGAATCCTTGAATTACTGGGTGCAATCGAATAAAGAAACCACATTTGTGGTTTATTTTTTTAGGTTTAACAAAAAATAGATTGTCAGTGGATTGAGTAACATTTTTAACTTCAAAGTGCCACTTTTACAAATAAAGGAGAAAAAGTATGGTTCTATTAGGGACAATTGTTAATGGGATTTGTATTATTCTAGGAACATTGATTGGAAGTTTTCTTACCAGAATACCAGAGAAAGTAAAAAACACAGTGATGCAAGGTATTGGCTTGTCAGTGACTCTTTTAGGTATTCAAATGGGATTAAAGAGTGAGGAATTCCTAATTGTAATAATGAGTATTGTGATAGGTGCTGTGATTGGTGAATTTATAGACCTTGATGATAAATTAAACCGTATAGGATTATGGATTGAAAAGAAAATAGGAAATAGAGCTAAAGGTGATGTTGCTAAAGGATTTGTGACAGCTACGTTGATTTTTGTAATAGGCGCAATGGCGATTATTGGATCATTAGACAGTGGTATTAGACAAGATCATCAAGTTTTATATACAAAGTCTCTTATTGATGGATTTACAAGTCTCATTTTAACGACAACCCTTGGTGTCGGCGTAATGTTATCTGCTATTCCGGTTATGATTTATCAAGGATCTATTGCACTGTTTGCTACGCAAATTGAACGTTTTGTTCCAACTGCCATTATGGATTCTTTTATAGTAGAAATGACAGCAACTGGAGGATTAATGATTGTAGCTATCGGTTTAAACTTATTAGGAATAACTAAAATTAAAGTGGCTAACTTATTACCAAGTATTATCATTGTGGCAATTCTTGTAACAATTGTTCATAAATTTTTATAAAACAACCTGGAAAGAAAGAGAGCTTCTCATTCTTTCAGGTTGTTTTTTTTATGACTGTTTAGTATCCAACCTCAATTTGCTTCTAAAACTGGTTGTACACCCAGAAAAATTTTACGAAAAGCAACAAAGCTTTAGAAATGAGCTTTTTAGATAGTTTTTGATTTATTGAGAGAATATTTAGCTAGTAATTGTTTTCGTTTTAATAAACGATCTGCCTCCATAACGCCATCCGATATAGTTGAGGCCATTTTCATGACTAAATTTAAACGTGTATTTTGAAGAACAAAGTATTCCATAAACCCACTAACATTCACAATGCCTGTCATATGTATATCTCCTACAGGAGGTAAGTCCTTCTTCACGCCTGCTCCTGGCTTCACAGGGCCTGTTGCAACTGTTACACAGCCTACGTTCTTTAGTCTCCCTAAACACGCGTCTATAGCCAAAATAAACGGGTTATTTAGCTTGTCTTTAATGTAGGCTAATTGTTCCTCTAAATTGACAGCGTGAATAGGGTTTTCTAACGTCCCAAACACATGAATAAAGGATATACCGGCTTCTTCTAGTTTTGTTCCGATTAGTGGACCTAATGCATCCCCAGTAGACCGATCTGTACCAATGCAGACAACTGCAATTTGTTTGTCCAACTGAGTAGGGAAGTGAGTCATAAGTTGACTTGCAATTTTAGTGGGTGCTTCCTTATCATCAAAAAGAATTTTAGATTCCAGGCTCAGTTTTTCAAAAATATTCGGTCTAAGATTCATAGATTCCACTCCTTAGTAATAGTAGTAACAGTATACGGAGAAAAATGTAATTCTATACATGTTATTAGTAGGAGGGTGTTTATTTTGATAAAATCGGGAATAAAATGGATGTTTATTATATTAGGGGCAATGATTGGTGCTGGATATGCTTCTGGTAGAGAGCTGTGGCAATTTTTTGGCGAAGAAAGTGGACTTGCTATCCTTATATTTACAGTCTTATTTATCATTTCCAGTTATATTGTAATGAAGATTAGTTATGAAGAAAAAACAGAACACTTTTTACCAATACTTCAAAAGTTGGTAGGAAAGAAGATTGCTGCTTATTATGATGGTATTATCATTTTCTACTTATTTACAACAACAGTTATCATGTTAGCAGGTGGCGGTTCTACTGGAGAATTGTTTCACATTCCATATACTTTGGGTATCCTTTTTATATCTGTGATTCTTGTTATTGTGTTTGTTTGGAACATTAAAGGACTTGTTTCATTGAACTATATATTAATACCTATTTTAGTAGTAGGTTTAATGGTAACGTTACTATCCTTTATTTCAAATGGCCATTCAATCGTAAGTTATGATTGGAATAAACAATCAAATTGGCCATCTTCTTTCACTTTTACAGCATTGAATGTATTATCACTGATCGCTGTTGTAGGTGCAATTGGGAAGGAGATTAAACATAAAGGAGAAGCATGGATTGCGAGTATTGGTAGTGGTTTAATATTAGGAGGTGTATCGTTTTTATATAATGAAGTATTAATTGAAGTATCCAGTGAGCTAGTTTTATATGATATTCCATTGTTTGCTATTATCAAAGATTTTCCATATAGCGCGATTATACTCATGTCTATTTTATTATGGCTGGCTGTAGTGTCGACGGCAGCTTCAGGATTGTTTGGATTAACCGCAAGAATACGCGAATATATAAAGTTACCACTCTGGTTAACGGCTTTGTTGTTATTAATCATCATCATACCGTTAACAAAATTAGGATTTTCATTTTTAATTGCAGTTTTGTACCCTATATTCGCTGTATTAAACCTATATTTACTCGTTGCCATCATGATTTATCCTATTGCAAATCGCTACAAATGGGAGTAGTTTACTGTTAAAATAGGTAATATCAAATGTGTAATGAGGAAGGAGATTGAATGACTATTTTTAATGAAGCGTATGACAAAATAGTAAATTTTTTAACAGATGAGCTAGTGTGGATTGCGATAGGACAAGGATTTCTTAAAATAATATTAATCCTCATCATGTCTACAATTTTAATTCGAATTGGGAAAGTAGCTGTACAAAAGTTCTTTTTAATACGAACAAAAAGTCCGCTAAAGGTAACAGAGAGAAGAGAAGCGACTCTCGTGAAGTTGTTAATTAATATATTGACATATGTCATTTACTTTATAGCGTTTATTATGATTCTAGAGGTCTTTACAATCAATGTAACAGCATTGTTAGCAGGGGCAGGAGTAGCAGGTCTTGCCATTGGCTTTGGTGCACAGAACCTAGTAAGAGATGTAATAACAGGTTTTTTCATTATTTTTGAGGATCAATTCTCAGTTGGAGATTATATCCGTACAGGATCCTTTGAAGGAACGGTTGAAGAAATAGGACTGCGTATCACGAAAGTAAAGAGTGTTGGTGGAGAAATTCATATCATTCCAAATGGAAGTATTGTAGAAGTAACGAACTTTTCAATATCGAACAGTGTTGCTTTAGTTGATGTAAGTATTGCCTATGAAAGTAATATTGAATTAGCTGAGAAGGTCATTCAACAGCTACTAGAAGATATATATTCACAGAATGAAGATATGGTAAAACCACCTGAGGTATTAGGAGTTCAGACTTTGGGAGCATCAGAAGTTGTGATACGTGTTATTTCAGAAGTAAAGCCAATGAGACATTTTGCTATAGCAAGATTGCTACGTAAAGAAATAAAAGTAGCATTAGATAAAAATGGTATTGAAATTCCATATCCAAAACTCGTAACATATACTAGACAGGAAAGTTCGGAAGGCGCAGGAAATGTGCAACAAAAGGGATAGGGATTGGTGACAAATGGAAGAGAAAGTATTTGGTCTAAACGATATAGTCGAAATGAAGAAACAGCACCCATGTGGTACAAATCGTTGGAAAGTGATCCGAATGGGAATGGACATCCGGATTAAGTGTGAGGGCTGTGACCATAGTGTAATGATTCCTAGACGTGAATTTGCGCGTAAGATGAAAAAAGTAATAGTAAGACATGTTGGGGAATGAACTAGAGTAGGAGAGATGAGAGTTGGCACTAGAGATAAAGAAATCTGCATGTCCTTTAAATTGTTGGGATAGCTGTGGGTTCACCGTTACAGTGACTGACGGCAAAATAAGTAAGATAGATGGAGATAAAGACCATCCAATCACAAAAGGAAAGATATGTGGCAGAGGAAGGCTATTGGAAGAAAGAACGAATCATGCAAATCGTCTCACTCAGCCATTGAAGAAGATTGATGGCCAATTTCAACCAATTTCATGGCAACAGGCTATGGATGAAATTGCAGAAAAGATGACACAAGTTAAAGAAGAATATGGTTCAACCTCTGTTTTACACAGTCACGATTATGCAAATGGCGGACTGCTGATTAATTTAGACTCACGATTTTTCAACTGCTTTGGTGGAGTGACAGAACTTACTGGTAGTATCTGCTGGGGAGCAGGGATTGAAGCGCAAACATGGGACTTCGGTGATTCGTACAGTCATTCTCCAGAAGATGTATTGAATAGTAAGCATGTTGTCATATGGGGAAGAAATGTTGCTAGAACAAATATGCATCTTTATGAAAACCTGCAAGAAGCAAAACGTAACGGGGCAACTATTACAGTTATAGACCCTATCTATAACGCTACTGCTAAAATTGCACACCGTTATGTTTCGATAAAACCTGGGATGGATGCTTTTTTAGCATTCGGAATTATGAAGGAAATAGTACGATTAAAGCTTGAAGATACAAATTTTATACAAAACCACTCTGTAGGTTTTGAAGATGTGAAGCAGCTGCTTTCATCTATATCTATGGACGATATTGTCCGTTATACTGAGGTTGAAGAAGAGATAATTACTGAGTTAGCATATGTCTTCGGTGATGGTCCTGTTATGACATATATGGGACTTGGGATGCAACGTTATCAAAATGGAGGCAATACAATTCGTGCAATTGATGCATTAATTGCAATGAGTGGAAATGTAGGTGTTCCAGGTGGTGGAGCAAACTATGGAAACCTTCAAGTAGGACAAAGCTTTGATGTTTCAAATTTAACATTACGAGAAAAGAAAACAGCAAGCCGCGTATTTACAATGATGAAGCAGGCAGAAGGAATCCTAACAGCGAAAGAACCACCTATTAAGATGATATTCGTAACATGTGGAAACCCTTTAACACAGGTCCCAGATACGACAAAAGTAAAGCAAGCATTTGAAAGTGTAGATACAATTGTTGTAATCGATCAATATATGACAGACACAGCAGAGTTAGCAGATTATGTTCTTCCAACAACAACGTCTTTTGAAGTAGAGGATATATATTATTCTTCTATGTACCATGGTTATGTGAATTATGGAGCTAAACTAGTAGAGCCGCCAGGGGAAGTAAAGTCAGATTTTGAAATTTGGACAGAGCTTGCCAACAGGCTTGGATTTGGAGAAGAGTTTGCCTATTCTAGAGAGCAATTTATTGAGATGGGACTTAAATCTCTAGCAGGGAATAACGTGACGCTTGCAACGATTAAACAAGAGGGGCATGTTAGACTACCCGAGGTAAAGGATGTACCATGGGCAGATTATCAGTTTAAAACACCTAGCGGTAAATATGAATTTACCTCTCAAAGAGCAGAGGAAAAAGGGTTTAATGGAAAACTGATGATTTCTTTGCCAAGGGAATCCATTCATACAAATGCAACATTAGGGGCAAAATATCCATACACACTTTTATCAATCCATCCTATGAGATCAAATCATTCGCAGCACTATCATCTTATTTCAGGACTGCAGCAAAACAAAATTGAAGTATCTTCTGATATTGCCATTGAAAAAGGATTGCAAGAGAATGACAAGGCGAAGGTTTATAATGACAGAGGAGAGTTAACAGGAACTGTCAAAATTTTAAAGACATCTCATTCCAAAGTCATTAATGTAGATGAAGGGAATTGGAAGGCATTTGGAGGAAGTGTCAATGTACTAACTTCAGATGAGGTATCAGATAATGGTTTAGGTAGCACGTTGTACGATTGTTTAGTGAATATTGAAAAATGCTAAGACACCTGAAAAGGTGTCTATTTTCATGCAATTCTGTGACAGTATTGCTTGTCTTTTTACTTGGTTCTATCTATAATTGTGGAAGGTTATGATGTTTACGGAAATTATTTGTTTTTTAGGAAAGAGGAGTGAAGAAAATGGCATTAACAGCTGGTATCGTAGGTCTTCCTAACGTTGGGAAGTCAACATTATTTAATGCAATTACACAAGCGGGAGCAGAATCTGCAAACTATCCGTTCTGTACAATAGATCCGAATGTAGGAATTGTAGAAGTTCCTGATCATCGTTTAACAAAGCTAACTGAATTAGTAAAGCCTAAGAAAACTGTACCGACTGCGTTTGAATTTACAGACATTGCCGGTATTGTAAAAGGTGCAAGTAAAGGTGAAGGATTAGGGAACAAGTTCTTAGCACATATTCGTCAAGTAGATGCAATTTGTCATGTAGTACGTTGCTTTGCCGATGAAAATATTACGCACGTATCAGGTAAAGTGGATCCAATTGATGATATTGAAACAATTAATCTTGAATTAATTTTGGCTGATTTAGAGTCCGTTGATAAAAGAATTGACCGTGTTGGTAAATTGCTTAAATCAAAAGATAAAGAAGCAATTGCTGAACATGAAATTCTGGTTATGTTAAAAGAAGCATTTGAAAATGAGAAGCCTGCTAGAACTGTAGAATTTACCGATGATCAAATGAAAATTGTGAAAGGATTACACCTTTTAACAATTAAACCGGTTTTATATGTAGCGAACGTGAGTGAAGATGATATTGTAGATCCATCTGGGAATGAATATGTGACAAAGGTAAAGGAATTTGCCGAGGCAGATAATGCAGAAGTAATTGTTGTATGTGCCAAAATTGAATCAGAAATTGCAGAGCTGGATCAAGAAGAGAAAAAAGCTTTCTTAGAAGAATTAGGGATTGAAGAATCTGGACTTGACCAGTTAATTCGCGCTGCTTACCACTTATTAGGATTAGCAACATACTTCACTGCAGGAGAACAGGAAGTTCGTGCGTGGACGTTCAGAAAGGGAATGAAGGCTCCACAATGTGCGGGAATTATTCATACTGACTTTGAGCGTGGATTTATTCGTGCAGAGACTGTTTCTTATGAAGACCTGCTTGCTGGAGGTACAATGGGTGCAGCAAGAGAAGCAGGGAAAGTACGCCTAGAGGGTAAAGAGTACATTGTACAAGATGGAGATGTTATTCACTTCCGTTTTAATGTATAAAAATAACCTTTATTACAAGTAACCTTGCAGAGGACTACTAACTCTGCTATAATATTTTATTGTGAGTAATTAGTTAATTGCTCCTTGCCCTAATTAGGGCCGTTTAGTCCAAAAGGAGGTGACAGAAATGAGAAAGTACGAAATTATGTACATCATTCGTCCAAACATTGAGGAAGAAGCTCAAAAAGCGCTAGTTGAACGTTTCAACGGTGTTCTAACAGAAAATGGTGCGGAATTAGCAAATGTTAAGGAATGGGGTAAGCGTCGTCTTGCATATGAAATCAACGATTTCCGTGACGGTTACTACATGCTTGTAAATGTTAATGCTCCAGCAACTGCTGTTCAGGAGTTTGATCGTCTTGCGAAGATTAACGAAGACATCATCCGTCATATGGTTGTAAACTTAGAAGACAAATAAGATAGATAATCAGGTATTCTTGAGGGAGTTGGTATTGTTATGATGAATCGTGTTGTTCTTGTTGGCCGTTTAACGAAAGATCCAGAATTACGCTATACACCAAGTGGAGTTGCTGTGGCAACCTTTACTCTTGCTGTAAACCGTACTTTCACGAATCAACAAGGTGAGCGCGAGGCTGACTTCATCAACTGCGTCATTTGGAGAAAACCAGCAGAGAATGTTGCAAACTTCTTGAAAAAGGGAAGTTTAGCAGGAGTTGATGGTAGAATTCAAACTCGTAGCTATGAGGGACAAGATGGCAAACGTGTATATGTAACAGAAGTGTTAGCAGAAAGCGTTCAATTCTTAGAGCCACGCACTGCCGGTGGAGACCGTGGTGGATATTCACAAGGTGGACAAGAAGGTTCCTCTTATGGACAACGCCAAAACCAAAATAACCAATTCCAACGAAATGAAGGATACACACGTGTGGATGAAGATCCGTTTGCTAATGATGGCCAACCGATTGATATCTCAGACGATGATTTACCGTTCTAAACAGATCGGATAAAAAAATTCAAATGAAGAAGGGAGGGTATATCATGGCAGGAGGACAACGTAGAGGTGGACGTGGTGCGAAGCGTCGTAAAGTTTGTTTCTTTACTTCTAACGGTATCACAAACATCGATTATAAAGATGTAGATTTACTAAAGCGTTTTGTATCTGAGCGTGGTAAAATTTTACCTCGTCGTGTAACAGGTACAAGTGCGAAGTACCAACGTAAATTAACAGTTGCAATTAAGCGTGCTCGTCAAATGGCATTGCTTCCATACGTAGCTGGTGAGTAATAGATAAAATGCAGCAGGATTTTTTCCTTGCTGCTTTTTTATTTGTCTTCATTTGGTTTAGTCCGAACAAATTATAGTGATACTGAATAAAGGGTTTAGACTTTGGAGAGCAAATTCAAACTATGCTATAATACCTAACAAGAAACTGAATGTTTATGAGGTGAGAAGTATTGGGTAATACCCGTGTATTAACAGAAAGTGCTGTTATGCTAGCACTGTATTCTGTGTTTTTACTTTTGAGTTTATACGTACCCGTATTAGGGTTTCTAAGCTTATTTTTATTACCTTTACCGTTTGTCATTTTCACTGCCAGAAGAGGGTGGAAAAACGGAGGTATTTTCTTCATAGCAGCGGCAATACTTACCGTTCTTATCGGTTCATTCCTATCCATACCTGCTGTTATCTTGTTTGGGTCAAGTGGTATAATTATTGGCCATTTATTTAAGAAGAATAAAACAAGGTATGAAATAGTGGCTATAGGTACCATTGCCTATATTGTGAATCTCCTCTTGTTATATGGAATACTTGTATCATTTATGGATGTAAATGTTATTGAACAATTGAATGAGAGTGCAGAACAGTCACTGCAGACTGCTCAAAGGACAATGTCTATTGTGGGGCAAACACTGACAAAAGAGCAAATTGACCAAATTGAAGGCTCCCTGGAACTGTCTATTAAACTTTTGCCGACTGTTCTAGTCATTATTGCTTTTGTATTAGCCTTTATCACTCAATTCATTTCAATACCGATCTTAAAGAGATTTAAGTTCAAAGTGGAGAAATGGCCACCATTTCGAAAATTAAAACTTCCAAGAAGCATCATTTGGTATTATTTAATTGTGATGGTTTTAATGATGATTCAAATTGTAGATAAGGATACATTTCTTTATGTTGGAATCATTAATTTATTTGTTGTTCTAGAATTGTTGCTAGTCCTCCAAGGAGTTTCCTTTATCTTTTTCTTTAGTCATCATAAAAAATTATCAAACGGAATACCCATTACCATATTAATCCTCTCACTCTTCCTTCCTTTTCTACTTTATATTGTAAGGATTATAGGTATAATTGATATAGGCTTTAATATTAGAGATGAATTGAAAAAGGGTAGTTAAATGATTTTTATTAAAAATGAAGAAATGCTTAGGAGCTGAAAGCATGCCTAACTTTTATCGGAAACCAATTTTCCGTTATCCTGTTTATACACTAGTCGGGGTGACAGCTTTTCTTATTGGGATTATTGGATATTTCCAATGGATTTTTGGAGTTATCGGATTTGTTGTTTTGGGAATTATTCTTTACTTTCTACTCCGTGCTGAAATATTGATGAGGCGTGAGTTAGAACAATATGTATCAACTTTGTCTCATCGGGTTAAAAAGGTAGGCGAAGAGGCACTCATGGAGATGCCTATTGGTATTATCTTATACAATGAAGAATACCAGGTTGAATGGGCAAACCCGTATATGACAGAGTTTTTTAAGGAAGAAAGTGTAATCGGTCACTCTCTTCAAGATTATGCAGAGTCAATTATTCCGATTATCAAAGAGGAAATTGAAGCTGACACTGTTAGTATTCATAACCGTAAATTGAAAATCATAAACAAACGAGAAGAAAGACTTATATATCTCACAGACATTACGGAGCAATCTGAAATTGAAAAGAAATATGAGGATGAACGTACTGTTCTTGGGGTTATCTTCTTGGATAATTATGATGAAGTAACACAAGGAATGGATGACCAAGTCAAAAGTAATATCAATAGTCAAGTAACATCCATATTAAATAAATGGGCTACAGACAATGGGGTATATCTCAAAAGGACGTCGTCGGAGCGTCTGCTTGCGATTTTTAATGAGCGGATCTTACTACAATTAGAAAAAAACAAATTTGATATATTAGATTTAGTTCGTGAAAGTACATCAAAGCAGAGTATTCCCTTAACTCTGAGTATCGGTATTGGTATTGGATCGTCTTCTCTTCCAGAGTTAGGTTCTCTTGCTCAGTCAGGGTTAGATTTAGCATTAGGGCGTGGAGGAGATCAAGTAGCTATTAAACAGCAAAATGGGAAGGTTAAGTTTTATGGCGGAAAGACCAATCCAATGGAAAAACGTACGAGGGTTAGAGCTCGCGTAATTTCTCATGCTTTGAGAGAATTAGTTATTGAGAGTGACAAGGTTATGATAATGGGGCATAAATATCCGGATATGGATGCAATTGGAGCCTCAATCGGGATCTTAAAGGTTGCCCAAGCAAATCAACGTGAAGGATTTATCGTCATTGATAAAAATGAATTAGATACTGGTGTTCAGCGTCTAATTCAGGAAATTAAACAGCACCCTGATTTGTGGTCGAGATTCATCACTCCAGAGCAGGCACTGGAAATTGCCTCTGATGACACGTTATTAGTGGTTGTGGATACACATAAGCCGTCATTAGTAATCGAGGAACGGTTATTAACTAGATTAGAACGAGTGGTGGTCATTGACCATCATCGACGCGGAGAAGAATTCATCTATAATCCGCTGCTTGTATATATGGAGCCATATGCATCATCTACAGCTGAACTGGTAACAGAATTACTTGAGTATCAACCAAAACGATCAAAGCTAGATATGTTAGAGTCAACGGCATTACTTGCTGGGATTATTGTAGATACAAAAAGCTTTACGCTTCGAACAGGTTCGAGAACATTTGATGCGGCTTCCTATTTAAGAGCGCATGGTGCAGATACCATACTTGTCCAAAAGTTCCTTAAAGAAGATATTGATGTATATGTAAAAAGGTCTAAAATTGTAGAGAGTACTTATTTATATAAAAATGGAATTGCAATTGCAAAAGGGGAAGAATCAGAACGGTATGAGCAAATACTTATTGCCCAGTCTGCGGATGCACTATTATCGTTGAGTGGTGTAACAGCCTCCTTCGCAATTGCCTATCGCCAGGATGGTATGATTGGAATTAGTGCCCGCTCATTAGGTGAATTTAATGTTCAGGTAATTATGGAAGCTTTAGGTGGCGGGGGACATTTAACGAATGCCGCAACCCAAATGACAGAGGGATCAATTGAGGAAGCAGAGAAATTGCTTAAACAAGCAATTGATGAGTACTTTGAAGGGAGAAATGAATCATGAAGGTAATATTCTTAAAGGATGTAAAGGGTAAGGGGAAAAAAGGAGAAGTTAAAAATGTAGCGGATGGTTATGCACATAACTTCTTATTGAAACAAGGTTTAGCTGTGGAAGCTAATAATGCAGCAATCAATACATTAGAAGCACAAAAGAAAAAGGCAGAAAAGGAAGCAGAGTCTGAATTAGAGGATGCTAAGCAGTTAAAGGAAAAGCTTGAAGCATTAACTGTACAATTGTTAGCTAAATCTGGAGAAGGCGGACGTCTTTTCGGTTCTATTACAACAAAACAAGTAGCAGATGAACTATTAAAGAAACATAAGATTAAGATTGATAAGCGTAAAATGGAATTGGAAGAACCTATTCGTTCTTTAGGCGTAACAAACGTTCCAGTAAAATTACACACAGAAGTTACAGCAATATTAAAAGTTCATGTAAAAGAACAATAAATCTAAGCAGCTTTTATTAGCTGCTCCTTCTATTTAAAGGCAATTACTACTAAGGAGGAATTCAGGAATGACAGACTATTTTGCAGATCGTACCCCTCCTCAAAATATTGAGGCAGAACAGGCGGTTCTCGGAGCGATATTTTTAGAGCCTTCCTCACTTGTACAAGCCTCAGAGATACTAATACCTGAAGATTTTTACCGTGCATCTCACCAACGTATTTTTAATGTAATGATTACATTATCTGAAAAAGGAGAGCCGGTTGACCTTGTTACAGTTACGTCAGAATTAGCAGATTTAAAGCTATTAGAGGAAATAGGTGGAGTCTCTTATTTAAGTGATCTAGCAAACTCTGTACCTACTGCTGCTAATATTGAGTATTATGCAAAAATTGTTGAGGAGAAATCACTATTACGTCGCTTAATCCGTACGGCAACGACCATCGTAACAGAAGGTTATTCACAAGAAGAAGAAGTAGATGCACTCTTAAATGAAGCAGAAAAGAACATTTTAGATGTATCGAGAAGGAAGAATAGTGGAGCCTTCCAAAACATTAAAGATGTTCTTGTTGAAGCATATGATAATATTGAACAATTAAATAACCGTGTTGGAGATATTACAGGTATACCTACAGGATTTAAAGAACTTGATCGTATGACAGCAGGTTTTCAACGAAATGATTTAATTATTGTGGCTGCCAGACCATCAGTAGGTAAGACAGCTTTTGCCTTGAATATTGCGCAAAATGTAGCAACGAAAACAGATGAAAATGTTGCGATATTTAGTCTGGAGATGGGTGCCCAACAGCTAGTTATGCGTATGCTATGTGCTGAAGGAAATATTAATGCCCAAAATTTACGTACGGGTAGCTTAACTCCTGACGATTGGGGTAAATTAACAATGGCTATGGGTAGCTTGTCAAATGCAGGTATATATATTGACGATACACCAGGTGTAAAAATTAACGATATCCAATCTAAGTGCAGAAGGCTAAAGCAGGAAAGTGGCCTTGGAATGATCCTTATCGATTACTTGCAGTTAATACAAGGAAGTGGACGTTCTGGCGAGAATCGTCAACAGGAAGTATCTGAAATTTCCCGTTCACTTAAGGCTCTTGCCCGTGAATTACAAGTGCCTGTTATTGCATTATCACAGCTTTCCCGTGGTGTGGAACAGCGTCAAGATAAACGTCCAATGATGTCAGATATCCGTGAATCAGGGTCGATTGAGCAAGATGCTGATATTGTTGCCTTCTTATATCGTGATGATTATTATGATAAAGAATCAGAGAATAAGAATATAATAGAAATCATTATTGCGAAACAACGTAATGGTCCTGTTGGAACAGTAGAGTTAGCCTTCGTAAAAGAGTTTAATAAATTCGTAAACCTTGAGCGGCGATTTGATGATGCTGGTGTCCCAGCAGGAGCTTAAATGGTAAACCACAGTGAATAACTGTGGTTTTTATTTTTTGCAAGATATGTATACATTTTGGAAAAACTATAAAGGTACATACAATAAGCGAACGAAATTGAGTTAGTTTAACATAAATGTTCGTGTTTTAATTGACTTTCCCCTATGATTTCAGTATACTTACAGTTGGATCAAAGAGAATATGGTAGATAGTAAATACATGGAGGTGCGTTATATGTCATCAGTTGTTGTAGTCGGAACACAATGGGGAGACGAAGGGAAAGGTAAGATTACAGATTATCTTTCAGAAAATGCAGAGGTTGTTGCTCGTTATCAAGGTGGTAACAACGCTGGTCATACAATCGTATTTAATGGACAGAAATACAAATTGCACCTTATTCCATCTGGTATTTTTTATTCAGATAAAATTTGTGTGTTAGGAAATGGTATGGTAATAGACCCTAAAGCGTTAGTTCAGGAGATTAAGTATTTACACGACTTAGGCATTAGCACAGACAATCTTCGGATTAGTAACAGAGCCCACGTAATTTTACCGTATCATTTAAAGCTAGATGAAGTAGAAGAAGAACGAAAAGGTGCTAATAAGATTGGAACAACGAAAAAGGGAATCGGGCCTGCATATATGGATAAGGCAGCGAGAACGGGTATTCGTATTGCAGACTTATTAGATCGTGAAGAGTTTGAATCAAAGCTTGCTCACAACTTAAATGAAAAAAATCGCTTATTTGAAAAATTTTATGAAGTAGACGGATTAAAGATTGAAGATATATTAGATGAGTATTATGATTTTGGACAACAAATTGCAAAATATGTTGTGGATACATCTGTTGTATTAAATGATGCATTAGATGAAGGAAGAAGAGTGTTATTTGAAGGTGCTCAGGGTGTAATGTTAGATATTGACCAGGGAACATATCCATTCGTAACATCTTCTAATCCAATTGCAGGTGGTGTAACGATTGGTAACGGTGTAGGGCCATCAAAGATTAAGCATGTAGTAGGGGTATCTAAAGCTTATACAACTCGTGTTGGAGATGGACCTTTCCCTACAGAATTACATGATGAGATTGGAAATCAAATTAGAGAAGTTGGTCGAGAATATGGAACAACTACCGGCAGACCAAGAAGAGTCGGATGGTTTGACAGTGTAGTAGTGAGACATGCAAGAAGAGTTAGCGGAATTACTGATCTATCTCTAAATTCTATCGATGTATTAACTGGGATTGAAACATTAAAGATATGTGTTGCATATCAATACAATGGGGAAATTATTGAAGAGTTCCCGGCTAGTTTAAAAGTATTAGCACAATGTGAACCAGTATATGAAGAGTTTCCTGGCTGGAAAGAGGATATAACAGGAGTGAAGAGCCTACATGAACTACCTGCTAATGCTCGTCATTATATTGAGCGTATTTCACAATTAACAGGTATTCCATTATCAATCTTCTCAGTTGGCCCAGATAGAGCCCAAACGAATTTAGTAAGAAGTGTTTACGGACCACAATAAAAAAAATTTTTTAAGCCCTTGTATGTAGTCATACAAGGGCTTATCATCTTTATCTTATTAATAGATACAAACTTCAAAAAAAAATCTAAAAAGTATTGCACAATATTGTTTTCTCATGTTATTATATAACTTGTCTGTTAGATACTTTGTTAAGAAGTTTATAACTAACGAGCCATTAGCTCAGTCGGTAGAGCATCTGACTTTTAATCAGAGGGTCGAAGGTTCGAGTCCTTCATGGCTCACCACTTAATTTTAAGTGGCCCATTGGTCAAGCGGTTAAGACACCGCCCTTTCACGGCGGTAACACGGGTTCGAATCCCGTATGGGTCACCATTTTATTAGTTAAATAGAAATATAGTTTGATACTGGTCCCGTGGTGTAGCGACGAGCGAAACTTCTTTGTAAAATCATCGAGTTGTCCCGACGCATTTAACATCCATGTATCTTCTTTAAGAGGAAGGGACAGTTAGTGTCATGATTAACATGATGCATAGCAATAACTATTTCTTATACAATACTGGTCCCGTGGTGTAGCGGTTAACATGCCTGCCTGTCACGCAGGAGATCGCGGGTTCGATTCCCGTCGGGACCGCCATTTTTAGGTAAATAGAATTACATACTATTGTCGAAAGTTTTTTTATGACTACAATAACTTATCATTCATGTAACATTTATGTTACAAAATGTAATTTTATTATGAAGCTTGTCCACTAGGATATAGCAATGATGAAGTTAAAGAAATACATTTAGACTATGACAAATATGATAATGGCTCGGTAGCTCAGTCGGTAGAGCAAAGGACTGAAAATCCTTGTGTCGGCGGTTCGATTCCGTCCCGAGCCATCCTGGACATACCTAAAAAAGGTATGTCCTTTTTCATGTGAAAAAAGAACTACTAAAGACGAAAAGGTTACCATAATATAACAGTAATGATACAGTTGTATTACATATTTCTCTTTTTTCTCCTATTATCTATCAGTTTATGATAAAGTAAATTAGGGAAAACAATATATGTTTTTTTAGGTAGAGTCATAATAATAGTTTGCTAGTCTATATGTACTAATAGTGACTGTTATACTTATATACAGTAGGGCCCTGTTAGAGGAAGCCTTGTTTAGGAGGAAAAACAGTGATTCATGGGAATAATAAGTTACGATCACGTTATGAAAACGTGTTAAGGTTTATGAAAAGAACAGTTATCGGAGCAGCAGTTGTATCGTCACTAGCGATAGGTACAGTGTCAGCAGATAGTGGAATTAATACGGTATACCACGTATACGTAAACGGAGAACGATTAGGTACCATTGATAACAAGAAGGTCGTAGAAGACTATATAGAGACAAAACAAAATCAATTACTGGCAGCACAGCCGGACATAACTGTAAGTTTAGATGATAATGTAGTGTACATACCGGAAAAGGTATTTCGCCCTGTTGTTGATAATAAAGAAGTTTTAACTAAACTATCTGATAATCTAGAAATTGTCGCAGAAGCATATTCGATTTCAATAAATGATCAAGCAGTAGTATTTGTAGATAAAAAGGAAAAAGCAGATGAAATCTTAAGACAAATGAAGCTTAAATATGTTTCAGAAGAAGTACTGACAGAATTAGAACAAAGAGATCCGGAAGCAACACTTCCTCCTCTTCAAGAAGGTCAGTCTCGTATATTAGACGTTTCATTTGCTGAAAAAGTTTCAGTAAATAAAGAAAATGTTACTCCTGATAAATTAATGAGTGTTGAAAACGCAATGACATACTTATTAAAGGGTACGTTAGAAGAAAAGAAGTATCAGGTACAAGATGGAGATGTATTAGGAAGTATTGCGGAAAATCATGGGTTAGCATTAAATGACTTATTAACTCTGAATCCAGGCATGACAGAGGCATCAACCATTAAACCTGGTGATGAGTTAAATGTAACTGCGCTTACTACATATTTACATGTAGCAGTTAAAGAGGAAGCTTACCAACGTGAAAGCATTTCTTTCTCACGTGAAGTGGTAGAAAATAAGGAAATGTTCAAAGGTGATAAAAAGGTAAAGCAACAAGGACAAAATGGTGAGAAACTAGTAAACTCTCTAATTACTAAAGTTAATGGTCAAGTTTCTACTCATGAAGTTGTCTCTTCTGAAATCGTAAAACAACCTGTAAATGAGATTATTGAAAAAGGTACAAAGGTAATACCTTCTCGTGGTTCAGGTGTATTGGGATGGCCTGCTGTAGGCGGATATATCTCAAGTGAGATGGGTCAGCGTTGGGGAAGATTGCATAAAGGAATTGATATTGCCAGACCAAGCAACCGTAGTATATTAGCAGCTGATAATGGAACAGTCGTCTCTGCAGGTTATGATGGTGCATATGGTAATAGAATTGTTATTAATCACAACAATGGACTGAAGACAACATACTCTCACTTAGCTTCACTGAGCGTAAGTGCTGGTCAAACCGTAACAAAGGGTCAAAGTATTGGAGTAATGGGGAGAACAGGAAGCTCTACAGGAATACACCTTCACTTTGAAGTGTATTATAATGGAAGCTTAGTGAATCCTAGAAACTATTTAAATTAATGATTGAATCCTCTAGTACATGTACTAGAGGATTTTTTAGAATTTTAGCTCTCTTTTTAAATAATTGGAATTTATAATTCAAACAGTTGATAAAATGGTAAGAACACCCTAACGAAGATTAGATGATTTACTATGTAATAAATGGTAAAGTTATAGTAGAACTACAAGTTAATACTACAGCTTTTCTATATTAAATGTGAGGAGCATAACCATGGAAAAGAAAATATTAGTTGTCGATGATGAAAAACCAATTGCAGATATTTTAAAGTTCAATTTACAAAAAGAAGGCTATGAAGTCTTTTGCGCGTATGATGGACTAGACGCTATACAAAAGGTAGAGGACATACAACCAGACTTATTGCTACTAGATATCATGCTTCCTTTGAAAGATGGAATGGAAGTATGCCGTGAAGTAAGAAAAAAATATGATATGCCTATTATTATGCTGACAGCCAAGGACTCTGAAATTGATAAAGTTTTAGGCTTGGAGCTTGGAGCAGATGATTATGTGACGAAACCATTTAGTTCCAGAGAGTTATTAGCAAGAGTGAAGGCAAATTTAAGAAGACATCAAAATACTCCTTCTGCTGAAACAGAAGTTGAAACGAATGAGATTTCAATTGGTTCACTTGTCATCCATCCGGATGCCTATTCTGTTACAAAACGGGGAGAGGAAATTGAATTAACTCACCGGGAGTTTGAACTGCTGCATTACTTAGCTAAGCATATTGGCCAGGTGATGACGAGAGAACACTTATTACAGACAGTTTGGGGCTATGACTATTATGGTGATGTTCGAACAGTGGATGTGACAGTCCGGAGATTACGTGAGAAGATAGAAGACAGTCCAAGTCATCCTACGTGGATTGTTACACGAAGAGGCGTTGGTTATTACTTGAGAAATGCAGAGCAGGAGTAATGAATAATGAACAAAGTCGGTTTTTTTAAATCGATTCATTTTAAGTTTGTGCTGATATATGTTTTGTTAATTTTAATTGCGATGCAAATTATCGGAGTATACTTTGTACGTCAGCTTGAAGATCAGCTAGTAACAAACTTTTCTGATTCGATTAATGAGCGTGTAGATTTAATTGCCTATAATATCGGCCAAGAGATGTTAATTGAACGTGACGAAAGCATGCCGACATTAGAAGAAGAGGTAAAATCGATTCTCAGTGATTTTTTTTCAGAGGATTTAACGACTGTTAAGGTGATTGATAGTAACAGTCGTGTAATCGCAACATCTGACGTAGAAAATCAACAAATGGTAGGTAAAAGAATTACAGATATACCGGTAAAGCAGGCGTTAGTAGCAGGCTCAAGAGCAGCAGATAAAATTATGATGGATGCACGAAATTCTTCCCGAATGCTCGTACTAACTGTTCCAATTAAGAATAATGAAAATGTACTAGGGGTAATAGATCTTCAATCTTCAATGGAAGAGGTCTATAACCAGATGAAACAAATAAACCAGATTTTTATTACGGGAACTGTTATCGCACTCGCAATTACAGCTGTGTTGGGTATTTTCTTGGCACAAACAATTACAAGGCCAATGTCTGATATGCGAAAGCAGGCATTGGAGATGGCAAAGGGGAACTTCTCCCGTAAGGTAAAGGTTTATGGTCATGATGAAATTGGACAGCTTGCTTTGACCTTTAACAACCTAACTAAAAAGCTTCAAGAAGCTAATGCAACAACTGAAGGCGAGAAGAGAAAGTTAAGCTCAGTATTAACACATATGACAGACGGAGTAATCGCAACAGATCGTAAAGGGAGGATCATCCTTGTTAATGATCCAGCATGTGATATGTTGAATGTTCCACGTGAAACTGTCTTATCAGAATCTATTCTTCAAGTTTTAGGTATTGAAGATGAATATACAATTGAACATTTATTAAATGAGACAGAATCGCTTGTATTAGATTTTAGTACGAGTGCAAAGCCATATATATTAAAGGTAAGCTTTTCAGCGATTCAGAAGGATACGGGTTTAGTCAATGGACTCATTGTCGTTTTATATGATGTTACAGAGCAAGAGAAGATTGAACAGGAACGTAGGGAGTTTGTGGCGAATGTGTCACATGAACTACGTACACCTCTTACAACGATGCGAAGCTATTTAGAGGCACTGGCTGAAGGAGCCTGGAAAGATGACGAACTAGCACCAAAGTTCCTGGATGTCACTCAAACAGAAACAGAAAGAATGATTCGTCTCGTGAACGATTTATTACAACTATCCAAGCTGGATAGTACAGATTATAAATTTTATAAGGAATATGTAAATTTTCCTCATTATTTCAATCGAATCATTGATCGTTTTGAGTTAACAAAGCATGAAACCATACTATTTGAACGTCATATACCAGAAAATAAACTATTTGTTGAAATCGATGAAGACAAAATTACACAGGTACTGGATAATATTATTTCAAATGCTCTGAAATATTCTCCTGAGGGAGGAAAGATACAGTTTAGGTTAATTGAAAAAGAAGGAAAGCTTGAAATTTCTGTATCTGATCAGGGTGTTGGAATACCTAAGGAAAACCTTACTAACATCTTTGATCGCTTTTACCGTGTGGATAAAGCTAGAACAAGGAAACTTGGTGGGACAGGCCTAGGATTAGCAATTGCTAAGGAAATGGTAGTGGCACATGGTGGAGATATTTGGGCAACTAGTAAAGATGGGGTTGGTACTACAATCTACTTTACACTTCCACTAGAAAAAGAATTAGAGGATGATTGGGAATGAACTTTGAAAATATAAAGTCAGTTCTTCTAACACTGTTAGTAATCCTTAGTTTAGTATTAACATGGGGCTTATGGACATATCAACCGCAGTTAGCTGAAATAAAAGGACCAGATTTCATTCGTGATGTTAACATCGGTTTAGAGAAGGAATCTACCAGTTTGATTCTTCCCCAAAAGATATTATTTCATAAGGATGCCCATACTTACGGAACGATGGAGGGAAGTGAAATAAGACGGATACAAAGCAAGATTAGACAATGGAGCTTTGATAAATTTGTTGATATTTCCTCTAGTAAAAGAGAACAATATCTTGATTTTGTTCATGGTCAAAATGGAATTGAGGTTATTTTTCCAACTGAAACACCAATTGAAACATTTAGAGAAATTATAAAAATTGAAGATAAAGAGATTCGTAATATCTCATTTGACCGAATCATCATACCAGTTAATGAAGATAAAGAAGAGCAGCCAATCGCCTACTTTGTCTCTTATGAAGATCAATATATATATCAAGCTTCATTAAATAACTTTTCGCAAACAGAATTTAAATCAGAAATCTATAATCGGTCAATAAGTTATCCTAGCTATATTCCATTTAAAATTGACTCATTTAATACATTGTTTATACCAGAGAACAGTGTACAGGAAAATCAGTTAACGTACTATTCAAAATCACTTTCGACAGATGATTTTAAAGATGCATTATTTACGAATCCTAGTAATGTGAAAAGAGATATTCAGGCGTTAAATGAAGAAACATATTCAGATGGATCACGTGCTCTTATCATTAATGATGGACTTTTACGTTATATCAATCCTAGTACGGAATCTGATGAAGGAATTAAATCATCAGGTGATTATATACAAAAGAGTATTGATTTTGTAAATGATCATAGTGGTTGGACAGATAAGTATCAACTGACAAACTGGGATCCGAATAAGCGGTCAACACTATTTAGACTCCATATCAACGGAATACCTGTATTTCATCATTCAAAACTTACAAGTGTTTATTTAGAGTGGGATGGTACAGGATTATTTGATATCTACCAAAGACCACTTTTTGAGCTACATTTGCCAATCGTTAGTGAAACCACCAAGATTACCCTGCCACCAGGACAACGTGTTATTGATATAATAAAGTCATCTCCTTATGTGAATATCCAAAAGGTCAAAAATATTACAGTAGGATACCAGATGACGAAAGATGATACAAAAATTACTGTAGAGCCTGTTTGGTGCTTATATGAAAATGGTGATTGGAAGAAGATTGTGTTCGATGATACGGATACAAAAGGAGTAGGAGGGACAATTATTGGATTGGAGAAAAACTAAAACAATCTTTATTATCGTCTTTCTTATTTTAGATGTGTTCTTATTATTTCAATTTGTGGAGAAGAGAAATAGTAATCAATTAGGATTACTAGCAGAAAAGACATTAGAGGAACAGCTAGTAGATAACGAAATATCGATTAAGGCAACTCTGCCTAAAGGTCCAATGAATGAAACATATATAAGTGGAACAAGTCGAGAATTTGTCCCAGAGGATTTATTACAATTAAAAGATCAGCAAGCTCAGATTATAAATAAGACTCAAATATACTCAAAATTTACAACACCAATTCCACTTAAGGAAAATTCCAAGAAGTGGCTTGAGGATTTCTTGAAACAAAATGTGCTAGAAGGTAGTTCTTACGTCTTTTGGGGATTAGAAGAGGACAAGGAAAGTGAAAAACGCGAATTAATCTTTTTTCAAGTATTTAGTGGGAAAACCGTTTTTAATAATAAAAATGCAGTGATTCACATTCTATTAAATGACAAAGAAGAGATGATTGAATACTATCAGACGTATTTAGAAGATATTGAAGAGATGAATATTGATGGAGATAAGACAGAAAGCTTTACAGCATTAAAGGCGATCGAGACGATGTATGAACGTAATGAGTTAAAACCAGGTAATGTCGTCACAGATGTGGATCTCGGTTACTACACGCTGTTTAAGGACTCACAAGTGTTCGTACCAACTTGGCACATTATAATAGACAACAAAGAGAGCTATTTCGTAAATGCATTAGAAGGACACATTATACGAGATGCAGCACAATGGGGAGATGAATCATGAGTTTTCATTTTAGTGTACTGTCGAGCGGCAGTACAGGAAATGCGATATATGTAGGAACAGATAAAATGAAGCTACTTGTCGACGCAGGTCATAGCGGGAAGCAAATGGAACTGTTATTTAATCAGGTGAACGTCAATCCAAAAGAGCTTTCAGGGATACTCGTTACACATGAGCATAGTGACCATATTAAAGGGGTAGGAATTCTATCACGTAAATATAATATTCCTATATATGCAAACAGTAAAACGTGGAAAGCAATGGAACATTTAATTGGGGAAATTCCATCTGACCAACGTTTTACGTTTGAGACAGGACAAGTCCTTTCCTTTATGGATATTGAGGTAGAGTCTTTTGGTGTATCACATGATGCAGCTGAGCCGATGTTTTATGTGTTTCATCATGAAGGGAAGAAGCTTGTCACGATTACAGATACAGGATATGTAAGTGATCGGATGAAAGGAATTATCCGTAATGCAGATGTGTATGTATTCGAAAGTAATCATGATGTAGAGATGCTTCGAATGGGACGATATCCGTGGAATATTAAAAGACGTATTTTAAGTGATGTCGGTCATGTCTCGAATGAGGATGCAGCACTTGCACTAGCTGATGTTATTGGGGACAGAACAAAAAGTGTGTTTCTTGCTCATTTAAGCCAAGATAATAACATGAAGGAATTAGCGAAAATGTCCGTACAGCAAACACTGGAATCAAAGGATATTGAAGTAGGAAATCGCTTTAAGCTTTTTGATACAGATCCTAAAAATGCAACAGCAATCACTGCTGTATGATTGGAGGTTAGCAACTAAAGGTTGCTAGCCTTTTTTTATTGGGAATGAGTATATTCTGTTCAGATACACAAACTATAGAGAGAGGTATAGTCGTTCTGACAATAAATTTTACATATTGAAAGGATGGGTGATAATGAGTGGGGTATTATGATCAAGATTATGACCATATTCGAAAAAAACAAAAAGGAAACCGAAATAATTTTCTCATAGCTATGTTGGTAGGGGCGGTGCTTGGAGCATTAGTAATCATTTTCGCAACACCTGTATTTGATCGTATTAATGTACCACAGTACGCTGCTCCAGAAGTAAGTGGCCCTACAAACGATACTAGTGATGCCACTCCAGGTCAAACCATAAACGTTGATGTCACATCTCAAGTAACGCAGGCTGTCGATCGAGTATCAGAAGCTGTCGTAGGCGTTATTAATATTCAGACATCCGGTTTTTGGGACGAGTTGGAAGAGCACGGACAGGAAGCGGGAACTGGGTCCGGTGTTATTTATAAAAAAGAAGGCGGGAAAGCCTTTATCGTCACAAATCATCACGTAATAGAAGGTGCTACTTCTGTAGAAATCAGTTTAAAGGACGGTACCCGTGTACCTGCTGAAATTTTAGGAAGTGATGTATTTACAGACCTTGGTGTGCTTTCAGTGGATGCAGAGGGAATTAATGTGATTGCAGAGTTCGGTAGTTCTGAAAATGTCAGAGCAGGAGAGCCTGTCATTGCGATTGGAAATCCATTAGGATTACAGTTCTCAGGTTCTGTCACACAAGGGATTATTTCTGGTACAGAACGTACCATTCCTCAAGATTTTGATGGGGATGGGTATGTAGATTGGCAGTCTGAGGTGTTACAAACAGATGCAGCGATCAATCCTGGAAACAGTGGTGGAGCACTTGTGAACATACAAGGTCAGGTGATTGGTATTAACTCCATGAAAATTGCCCAGGAGGCAGTAGAAGGGATTGGATTATCCATTCCAACGTCCATTGCACGACCGATTATTGATGACCTCGAAATGTACGGTGAAGTGAAGCGCCCTTATATGGGTATTGGACTGAAAAATCTGGCTGACATCTCAAGTTATCATTGGTATCAAACATTAAAGCTGCCAAAGGATGTAAAAGCAGGTGTGTTTATTGATGAGGTATCACCGTTATCTCCAGCAGCAGTAGCGGGACTGCAGCAATATGATGTCATTGTTGAATTAGATGGGACACCTATCAGTGATGCACTAGACTTAAGAAAACACCTTTATAATAAGAAAAGTATTGGAGATACGATGGAAGTGACATTCTATCGACAAGGAAATAAAGAAAGTGTAACCATGAAATTAGTTGAGGATTCATACTAGAACAGGCAGAACAAGAGCCTGTTCTATTTTTATTCACATAAATCATCATGTGGATAAGGTATAATAAGAAAAAACGACAAATATGGAGGAGTTACTGTGATAAAGGTTTGTCATGAACATATTGAATTAGCCATTGATATAATGGTGGATAAGCATGAAACAGCACCAGAAATTCAAGCATTAACAGAGGAAGAAAAGTTATTAACAACCTGTGAATATTGTCAAAATAACGCGATATATGTTGTAGCGAACACCTATTCTGACACAACATGTGGATAGAAATTGTGAATATGTGGATAAGTTTTGTGGATAAGTTGTTTGTAAACTGTTTGTAACATGGAGGTACTTGTGAATATTTCAATTATCACAATAGGAAAACTAAAAGAAAAATATTTAAAACAAGGAATTGAAGAATACATAAAAAGATTGGCAATCTATGCAAAAGTAGAGATCATTGAGCTCCCAGACGAAAAGGCACCAGAAAACTTAAGTGATGCCGAAAGGATTCAAATCAAACAAAAAGAGGGAGAGCGAATTCTCCAAAAGATATCCCCAGATGCACATGTCATAGCTTTAGCTATACAAGAAAAGATGAAATCCTCTGAACAATTAGCCGAAGACTTAGATAAACTAGCTACATATGGGAAGAGTAAAGTGGCCTTCGTCATTGGTGGGTCACTAGGACTAAGTGATGAAGTCATGAAGCGGGCAGATGAAGGATTATCATTTTCTAAAATGACATTTCCACATCAGTTAATGAGGTTGATTTTAGTGGAGCAGATTTATCGGGCGTTTCGGATTAATCGGGGTGAACCGTATCATAAGTAAATGAGGATTGATGCTTTGGTCGTCAAAAGTCTAACTATTTTAGTTAGACTATTTTTTTTATATTAGAAAAGTATTAAACTTATTTAGTTAAGAGCATTTCTACAAATAAGTGATAAATTACAAAGAACAGCATTAAGGGGGGATTTCCTTTTGAAAAAAATAGCTATTTTAGTATTAATATTAGCATTATTTTGTATACCAATAATAATTACACAGACACTATTCTACTTTCCTGCTAAGTTTTCTTACTTTGAAGCACAAATTGGGCCAGGGGATTTAACAGGTTATACAGCAACAATTATTGGAGGTTTTTTAAGTTTATTGGGAGGAATATTTGGAGCAGTTGGTGCATACTTGGTAGCTAAGTTTAATATGGATGAACAATTAAATAGACAGTATCGGAAAGAGTATGAAAAAATAATAATTGAGATGTACATTAATAAATATCAAGAAATGTTAATAATTCTGAATGATTGTAAAAGATTATTGGCAGAATGGAGAAATAATGAGTTATTTTGGGTAGATGCTAGATTAAGGATTTTATTTAATAATAATGAGAAAATAGATAAAATTAGACTATTAGAATTAATAGAAAGTGCTCCAAAAATTCATATGAAGTATGGGAGTGACTATTATATTAATGTAACTAGGACCTACAATGAATTAAATACATACAAGAATTTTATAGACGCTAACTATTATGAGAATAACATTAATACTGCCCTAATTGATATAAAAATAGAGTATATCTCTATATTTTTAACCCTAAAAGAATTTCCAAATGAGATTAATATAGAGATGTGGGAAGAAGAATATAATAAGGTATTAGATCTAGTCAGTAAAACATTTGAAATATTTATAAAAAATGAAGTTTATTTTGAAATGGAGCAAATGAAGCTATTAAAAATGCCCGAAGAAAATAAAGAAAATAAAAGTCTAGTAAATATACTAAAAGAGTTAAAAGATGAATTCCTTAGTTCGAAAAGATAAATCTCATTTTTATACATTACTGTAAACCTCATCATATATAAGCGTCGAAGAACAATTCGACGTCAATGACGCTTCTTTATCTGGTGAATCTCCTTCATTAACAGTAAATATATTTATGATAGTATGAAGTAAATCCTGTTGTTTCTTAGCATCTACTTTAGAGTACCTCTGAAAATGTACTTAATATACTATGAACTTGTTAAGAGAAACTTCTTAATAGTTGGCTTACCTAGAACCTTACATGGTGAAGTGAACCGTATCATAAATAGATGCATTTTTTTTAGTAATGCATTAATCAAAAGGTAATATCCACAGAGATATTGCCTTTTTTGCACAAAAAATGGTTTTATAGTATCTTCTTTTCCGATAAAATCCATATAAAAAAAATCGAGTAAAAAACTTCTAATCTCGATATGATCTAATTGAAGAGGAGGGAAATGCAATGTTACAAGAGTTTAACAATCTGATGGAGTACATTGAAAGTCATTTAACAGAAGAGATATCTGGCAAGGAGATATCTCGAATTGTGGGGCTATCCGATTATCATTTTAAGCGAATGTTTTCGTATATGGCTGGAATGTCTTTGAGTGAGTATATCAAAAACAGGAGATTTTCTGAGGCTAATCTTGAATTAATCAAAGGTGCCAAGGTGACGGATCTTGCTTATAAATATGGCTATCATTCGGTTGATGGATTTTCACGGGCTTTTCGTGAATGGTGTGGATTTTTACCGTCAGAAGTCATGAAGAATAAAATCCAAAAGTCATTTCCCAAGTTTTCATTTTTTATCGATATTAGGGGAGGAAAATCCATGGAATTTAAAATTGAAAAGAAAGAGGCATTTTCTATCATCGGTGTTTCAAAAAGGGTGCTGATCCAATTTGAAGGTGTGAATCACGAGATTGTTGAACTAGCTCAGTCCATTACTGAACAACAACGAAATAAAATGCATCAGGTAGCTGATTTATATCCTCATCAAGTCTTGAATGTATCTTATGATTTTGATGATGGATACTTGGAGGAAAAAGGTTTCCTCACTCATATGATTGGTTTTGCAACAACCAAAGAGAATCCATATGATGATTTAGAACAGCTTTCCATTGAAGAAAGCTTATGGGCAATCTTCCCGAACCAAGGGCCATTTCCAGCTACCCTTCAAGAAACAACGGCAAAAGTTTATGCTGAATGGTTGCCTTCTTCAGGTTATGAAGTTACTGATTTACCTAGTATTTCTTTTACCAAGCATGACGGAACGTATGAAAATGTATATAGTGAGATTTGGATGCCGGTAAGAGAGAAAAGCAAACGGTAGTGTACTAAGCTACTCATGAAGAACCTTAACCAAAATAACTAGTAAAGCCAAAAATGACCAAGTTCATTTTTGGCTTTAACTATTTATGGAGAACCATGTACTTTATCTAGATAAGCCGGATACTACGAAACCCCATATGTAATCTTAAGAGCAATTCAAACTTTTGCTCAAAAAACCTGTCCAATTAAACAAATTTTTTAAAAATGGAAACCGTTTTCGGTGAATTAGTCAATATTTCTGAAAGGGCTAATGGCTATAAAACGAAATCTAATATTGGTCTTTGAGATATACCAAAAGAGATAATATCGCCGTTGTCAACTTCGGATAAGGAAGTGTCAAAAAAGCATGAATGTGTCCGAAGACATGTTCTTTTATACATGTACCGCCCAAAATGAACTTCAGTGACTGTGAGGTGAAAGATCTATCTGTTGTTGCCATCTCCGTGACCAATCCTATTAGAAGATCTGGAAAACTGGATAAAAAACACTTTTGATACAAAAAAAGCTAACGACTCAGGCGTTAAATAATAAATATCCTTGGATAAAAATGTTATTTGTACAGATACTATCACTGAAGTAGAAATGCTTACATAGTGGTACACCACTAAAAAAGGAGAGATAGTAAATGGCAAAGAAAAGTTTTACAGCGTTGCTATTCATAACCATGATGGTCATGTCTATTGCTACTACTGGATTTGCAGCGGACAACCAGGGAACGAAAAAGGACATTGTTGATACGGCCGTGGAAGCGGGCAATTTTAATATTTTAGCCGCTGCCCTTCAAAAAGCTGGCTTAGTGGATACACTTAAAGGTGAAGGGCCATTTACGGTTTTCGCCCCAACAGATGAGGCATTCAACAAGCTACTAAAGGATTTGGGAATCACGGCGGAAGAATTGTTAGCAAGAAAGGACCTTAAGGAAATCCTGCTCTATCATGTTCTTCCAGGAAAGGTGATGTCAACCGATCTGAAGCAAGGCATGCAGGCAGAAACATTGGCGAAGAAAAATGTCACCATTTCACTCAATCCAGTTAAAGTGAATGATGCAACAGTTGTAACACCTGATATAGCAGCATCAAACGGAGTCATCCATGTCATTGATAAAGTATTGCTGCCAAAATAAACGCTGCGGGAAGAAAAGGGACATGTTATCAAGCTTGTTCCTTTTTTAATTGTCCAAAAAGTCAACTGATTAGCGAAATCTCACGGTAAGTTTGCGATAATGGAAGAAGTGAGTGTACTGTAACATAGATTAACTTAGTTGAACGATAGGTTCAATTTTCCTTTGTTTTACTTCTTTTGAAAAACTGCTGGTTAGACAGGTGAGGTATTGGAATACATTATCAGAAGGTAATATCCACAGAAATATTACCTTTTTTGTACAAAAGATAGTTTATAGAGTCATCCGATAAAATCCGTATAAATAAAATCGAGTGAAAATCAAATTATCCGGATAATATTTAGTTGAAGAGGATGGAAATGGTAAGTTACAAGAGTTTAACGATTTTGATGTTCCCAGCACTCCAACATGTACATCATCCCCTTGTGAATCTGATTTTTATAGACTTGACACAGAAGGACTTGATCAAGTACCAAGTACAGATGTAACTGGCGCTTGAACAAACAGGGTAATGGACCAATTTGCTGAAAAATTTTGTTGCGGGAGATAAACATAAAAAATGAAAAGAAAGAGACTCATCAAAAACAAGATGAGTCTCTTTTCGTAGGGATGGAAACAGAAAAGAGAGTTAGATAGGGATGGGAACTTCCTTTTTCTGCTCCAATTTTTGATAGACAAACGCAATCAACATAGCTGGTAGGGTACAAACAATCATTCCAATAAAAGCATATCTCGGTTCTATTTCGTATAAATACCCACCGAAAATTGTGAAGATAGCCGTGCTCCAGCTAAGTGCTAGGGCAGAGTATATGCCTTGAGCTTTAGGTACCTGTGATTGAGGTATGTTATGGATTAAATATTTCATGAAAGCGTAGTGCGCCATCGCAAATGAAAAGGCATGTAGGATCTGTGCCACACTAAACACAATAACATTCGGAAAGGCAAACACTAGAATCCAACGTACAGAAGAACCAATTGCAGCTAGGGTGAGCAAGAATCCTACTGAGAAGTGAGCCAATTTTTTGTCTGCCATTGAGAAAAAGATAATCTCTGCAATTACAGCAATATTAATGATGAGACCTATTAAGTAGATTGGTGCTTGAATGTCTTGCAGGAAAATATAACCATAATTGTAATACGTAGCATGTGCTGCCTGTAGTAGGATGACAATTAAGAGTACAAGACCAAAATGCTTAATACGAAATAAATGGAACAAGCTTGTTTGCGTTTTTTCATCTGTTTTTGGTGACTCAGTTAAAACTCCGGGAGCTCGCATAAAGCCTAGATAAACAAATCCTAGAATCCCAAGTAATAGTGCCCAATAGATTACTTCTTCTCCAAGCAATCCTGTAAAAATGGTTAATATGATACCCATTGATACGAATCCAATTGACCCCCATTGACGACTTTTTCCATAGTGTCTTAATTGTTTACTTTGTACCAGGAGACTGGCAACACTATCAAGTGCAGGCATCAGCACTGGATAGAAGACATGCAACATGATTGTTACGACTAGTAATCCAGTAAAGGAATGGACTGGAATATAACATAAAATCGCAATAAAAGAGCCGATCCCTGCAATATGTAACAAGACTCTACTGCTTACCTTTCTAGATAGATAGGGAAAGGCAAATAAGGTAGACAGACCTCTTGCAAGTAATCCAAAGCTCATAATAACACTAGCTTCAGAGACAGATATCCCTTTTGTATAGATCATCCAACCTGACCAATATGGTAGAAAAATACCCCATGTCATAAAAAAACTAAAAAAACGTGCACTCATCCAACGTTGTGTATTCATCGTAGTTCCTCCTTTGCCTGATTGAATGGTATCATGGAATGAAATGTAAATAATATGAGATATCTCATATTTTAGAGGTGGAAGATGGAAGTTTATAAAGGTGAGAAAAAGAGAGTATATATGAAGGAGCACTCTATCGCACACTTATTTTCTTTTGAAGTAGATGAATATATCGAAGTACACGAATACAAGCGGGATGAATGGATCATACAAGAGGGCATGAGACCTGATTATTTGTTTTATGTAGTGGAAGGAAATGCGAAAATATATATCACACATCAAAATGGGAAAGTATCGTTATTAAGTTTTATTAATGCAGAATACTATATTGGAGAAATGGAATTAATCAATGATGTGTACTATACGAAGGGAATTCAAGCATCAACCAAAACCATTTGTTTTGCACTTCCGTTTCAGCATTATCGTAAGCAACTGCTAGAGGATGCAAAATTCTTACGGGAGTTAACAAACTTTTTAAGCGTAAAAGCAACAAATATGGCAGCTAAGTATTCACAAAGTTTAGCTTTTCCTCTTGAAAACCGACTGGCAGATTTTATTTTACAAACAGCAGATAACGGGATATATAAGGAGAAGCACGTAACAGTTTGTGATTACTTAGGGGTGTCTTATCGACATCTATTACATGTACTTTCACAGTTTTGTGAGAAGGAATTCTTGCTAAAGGAAGGTCGAAACTATCGGATCCATCACAATCAATCCTTGTATGAACTTGCTGAGGTGTTGAAGAATAAGTAATTGAAGACTCAGATGAAGTTTCATTCTTACAATGAAGCATTACTGTTTTGCTGTAACTCAAAAATATAAACAAGGTAATCTACTATGATAAATGAATATGGAAATGAATTAGTGTGCAACTAGCTTTAGAACCTTGTACAATAAGTAATAGAATACATTCATTATGGAATTAAAGGATGAGTATGTTGGAAGATATATTTAATTTAGATAAACAACTTTGTTTTTCAATTTATGATGCTGGAAATCAATTTAATAAGCTTTATTCTAAAGTTCTTCATTCATTCGGGCTTACTTATCCGCAATATTTAACTCTATTGGCTCTTTGGGAGAAAGACGGCCTGACTGTAAAGGAAATAGGAGAGAGACTCAATTTAGGTTCGGGTACTCTAACGCCGATGATTAAAAGGATGGAAGCAAATGGATGGGTGAAAAAAGAGCGGTCAACTGTTGATGAGCGTAGGGTTTCTGTTTTTCTTCAACCTAAAGCAATTACTGAAAAATCATCCATCATTGAAAAAATTAAAGTAGAAGTAAATACATGTAATATAGAATTTGAAGAATACGAACAGTTAATGATACGATTACATCTTCTTCAAAAGAAGCTAAGAATGAAAAATGAATCATTAAGTAACATAAAGGGAAGTTAAAAATTCAGGTAAGGTTTGAGCTTTGTACACAAAGTTCAAACCTTTTTTTATACCTTAAACTATTCGTAGACAAGTGTGTCAGAGGTATGATTATTTCTCTTTAGTAAGGAAGTTTGTACAAAAGTGGATTTTCAAAAGTTGGTAGTTTGGGTCACTGGTCAATTCATTTATTGACAATGAATTTCGTATCAAAACTATCAATTTAGAATGAATTTGTATACAATTGTATACAAAAATAGTGGGCCCTAGAATGGAGGTTATAACGTGAAACAAGAAGGACACCAGGATCAGCATAAACATCGTAACAGTACATCACGAGAACATCGAAGTGAACATAAAGATATAAAATTAGAGGGAGCAAAAACCTTTCGTCGTAAGCGTGCTATCATGTTCCTAGAGCATTTAGAAACAAAGCAGGCCTCACTAAAAAGGCAGTTGGAAACACCAGAGCTTCAAGCCGCAAACCCTATAATTATTGGTGAATTAAAGGCAACACAATCCATTATTGATGAATTTGTACATGTATTCGAGTTATATGAATTTGAGAAATACAAAAATTTACGCAGTATGCTAGATAATGAAGATACGGAAAGGAAGATATAGAGATGGATAATAAAGCAAGTGTAACGGTAGAAGAGGTCATACGTTCTCGCCGAACGATTAAAGTGTTTAAGAAGGATCCGATATCTATTGATACCCTTAAGGAGTTATTAGATATAGCCATTTGGGCACCAAATCACAAAATGAGAGAGCCTTGGCGTTTTATTGCTTTTCTAGAGGATGGCAAGCTGCACCTAATCAATGTATTAAAGCGGGAAAAGGAAAAGGGAAAGTTCCCAAGACCGATGAAGCCTGAAAAAGAAGAACAATTGTTATCAGTTCCGGCCTTTGTTGTTGTTGTCATGCCGGTAGATCCACGACCAACTATTTTTGAAGAAGATTATGCAGCTGTGAGTGCTTGTATTCAAAACTTTCAACTAGCAGCCTGGGAGAAGGGAATTGGTATGCTATGGAGTACGGATCAAACGATCTATTCCAAGGCGTTTCATGAACAAATCGGTGTGAAGCCAGGGGAAAAGGTTGTGGGTATTATGCATGTTGGCTACCCGGAGATCACACCGAATGCAAGGCAGAGAACGTCTATTGATGAAAAGTTAACCGTGATAACAGATAAGCCTATAGTTGATTAAGAACCCTTCTCTAGCCCCATTTTAAAGGAGACGTAAAACTGAATAATACAACATAATGTGCTGGTCCTTAGGGCTAGCGCTTTTGGTATTAGACCAATAAGAGATCAAGATTATTTTAATCACAAATTATATTTTCTCAATTAGAAAAGAGTATATTATGGTAGTAGTAGAATATTTTTTTTCAGTATAGTTACTGTGCAAAATTCTGAGAAACATAATGAACATAATATAGGTGAGGATGGTTGTATGGATTTTGAAAAAATAAAGGAAAAGTTAAATCAGAGGCAACCTTTATTTGTTGGGGAAGATACTGCATTTCGTTCATCGGTAATAATCCCTTTTGTTCAAATTGAAGAAGAGTGGCACATCCTATTTGAAGTACGTTCATTTAAAATGAGAAGTCAACCGGGAGATATAAGCTTTCCAGGAGGTAAGATTGATCAGACAGATTCTTCTCCTTTAGAGGCAGCCATAAGAGAAACAAGTGAAGAATTGGGGATTAATCGTGACGATATTAAGGTGATAAGTTCGTTAAGTCCTTTTATTGCTTCACCAGCCTTTGTTGTCTATCCTTTTGTAGCAGTAATAGATTGCCATGACTTTCAGACTCTTAATAAAGAAGAAGTTGAGGAGGTATTCACTGTTCCATTAAGTTGGTTGCTTCAGTATGAACCATATTGTCATAAAGTCGCAGTTGAGCTAAAGCCATCTCCAGATTTTCCTTTTCATAAGATTATGAAGGGCAAAAAATATGATTGGAGGGCTCGTTCAGTAGATGAATGGTTTTTTGATTACAATGGTTATACGATTTGGGGCTTAACAGCCAGAATCTTAAAGCATTTCACTGAAGGGCTAAAATGAGAGTAGACGTGAAGTATAAAAAAACCAGGGAAAAGTGATTCCCTGGTTCTTTTAAGTTAAATCTTTAATAAATGACGACAGGTTGATAACTAGTAAGGTTGTTATAAACGGCCCTCATAACATTAGGTGGTACATTGACGCAACCACCTGAACCAGCATTTAGATAAGCGTTACTTCTCCAATTACTTCTCCAGCTTGCATCGTGGAAGCCTTGACCACTGTTCGTAAACGGTGCCCAATAGTCAACCTCAATTTCATAGTTAGGATTTCCAGCAGTGCTGCCAGTAAGTGTATATGGTGTTCGTTTATAAAGGATATACCATACCCCTTTGAGTGTACTTTGGTTTGTACTCTGTTTCCCAGTTACAACATTGGAGGTTAGCACGAGTTTACCTTCTTTATAAAGCCAAATGCGCTGTTCATTAATAGACACTTCAGCATATGTATCTCCAATGCCATAATTTGAGGTAGTCTCGAACCCATAGCCCTCTTTGTTCCAACCATTTCCCATAACATTTGAAGCTGTAACAGATGTATCTCCGTTTTGGAAGGCTTCTTGGACAAGAGAGGTTTCCTTTTCAACATCAAGTGCCCATCCATATCCTTGTCCTTTCACAGATATTAGAGAACCAGCGTGTGTTTTAAAGGAAAAATCTTTTCCTAATGTAGATTGGGAATTGTTTATTTCAATAAGCTTGTTATGAATGGGAGCTGGATCAAACGAAACTTGCCCATCCTTAGTCACAAAAGCATTCTGAATGAGTTCATTCGCCTTTAATGGATAAACCTGATCTTGAACCTTATAGTCAACAGTAGAGGTAAGAAATTCTTGTAGTTTTTTTTCTTCATCCTTAATGACCTGGCTATCTTCCATGATTGGCTTTATGTGAATAGAATGTAAGTGAATATCACTTGTGTACTCATGTTTATCATATTCATTTAATAAAGCTGGAATATCATATTGTGTACCGATCTTACTACTTATTATTGAAATTTTGCCATTCTCCAAAACTGCTTGTGCATCTTTAGAAGGTATTAGATTGTAATTCATCGAGATCAGTTTTTGTTTTAATTCTGCCTTCATGATAATGGAACGATATTGATCCGTGTTTACAGGATAGAGTATATAATTTTTTTTCTTAAGAGAGGGGATATACGTTTTTTGGCTTTTCAGAAGATCTTTGATTTTTGGTAAATCTTCGTCTGAAAACTGCATCTTTGCCCCTTCTCCATCAAAGACCTTTTTGTTATTGATATAAATATTGTTTGTTAATGGTGTCGATTTCAGATTTTCTAATGCCTCTTCTACTGTGGACCCACCGACATCTACTTCATTAATTGTTATATTGGTATTAAAGTGTGTTGCTTGATAATAGCTCAGTAATCCGAGTAGAAGCAACAATACAATAAACAAACTGCTTGTAAGAAAAATCCAACTTTTATACCACTTTTTTAATTTTTTTCGTGAATGATAAACCGGACTATTATCTTGTCCTAGTGTAACTTCCATAGCAATTTCCCCCAAATATCCTTTTATATCTATGTATAATTCTAATTTACTACATAATATATAGAAAATCTTGTCGATTTCTGTAATAATACTAAAATTTTACATATTATTTCCTTCTAGTTTACCTATATGAGGTGATGGTAAATTTTATACGTTAATAAGGGCGGGGTTAATGTTCAAAAGGTTTCACGTGAAGCAGAGGAGAATAATAAGATGCTATGATAGCTCCTAATGTTGACCTTCATATAATTTATCTCGAAAACCTAACTAAAAAGTAAATATTTCGGTATAATTGTGGAAGTAGTTCTCACTTTAATATCCGTTTAAAGTAGTTTATAATTATCAGATAATAGTAGATATTTTAAGATAAAGATATTTATAATAGATTTATGATATGGTTATACGGAAACATTTAAAAAATATTACTAATTGGCGCGATGCTTAACAGGTTTCTTAAAGCAGGAAGGCTGCTCTTTTTATGCAAATATAGCGATAAGGGAAGGTTATCATGAGTAACTTACAGAAAAAAACAGATGTCATCTTAATTGGTGCTGGAATCATGAGTGCTACGTTAGGTTCTTTGTTAAAGGAATTAGTACCAGATTGGGAAATTAAAGTATTCGAGAAACTAGGTAGTGCAGGAGAAGAAAGCTCGAACGAATGGAATAATGCTGGTACGGGACATGCTGCACTTTGTGAGCTTAATTATACAAATGAAAAAGCAGACGGAACGATCGATATAGATAAAGCGGTTAAAATAAATGAACAGTTTCAATTATCAAGACAGTACTGGTCCTTTCTTGTAAATAATAAGATGATACGTAATCCAAGAGAATTTATTATGCCTATTCCTCATATGAGTTTAGTACAAGGTGAAAAGAATGTTGAATTTCTAAAGAAACGGTTTGAAGCATTATCAACCAATCCGTTGTTTGAAGGAATGGAGTATACAGAGGATCCTGAAAAACTCAAGCAATGGGTTCCGTTAATTATGGAAGGACGTACATCAAATGAACCAATTGCTGCAACCAAAATTGATTCAGGAACAGATGTTAATTTCGGTGCCTTAACTCGTTTATTATTTGATCATCTAAAAACTAGGCAGATTGAGGTCCATTATAAGCATGTCGTGAAGGATATAAAACGTAATAAAGAAGGTTTATGGGAATTAAAGATTCAAAACCTTACAAATGGAAAAATAGAATACCATACGGCGAAGTTTGTCTTTATCGGAGGCGGCGGAGGCAGTTTACCGTTACTTCAAAAAACAGGTATTCCAGAATCTAAACATATTGGTGGATTCCCGGTTAGTGGATTATTTATGGTATGTAAAAACCAAGAAATAGTCGAGCAGCATCATGCAAAGGTATATGGGAAAGCAAAGGTTGGTGCTCCACCGATGTCTGTTCCACATTTAGATACAAGGTTTATAGATAATAAGAAAGCGTTATTATTTGGGCCATTTGCCGGCTTTACACCTAAATTCTTAAAGACCGGATCAAATTTAGATTTAATTAATTCGGTGAAGCCAAATAATATCCTAACGATGTTAGCTGCAGGCGTAAAGGAAATGTCCTTAACAAAATACTTGATTCAACAAGTATTATTATCAAATGAAAAGCGCATCGAAGAATTACGTGAGTTTATCCCGAATGCAAAGCTGGAAGATTGGGAAATGGTTGTAGCAGGGCAACGTGTCCAGGTTATTAAAGATACGGAGACAGGTGGAAGAGGTACATTACAGTTTGGTACTGAAGTTGTAAGTAGTCAAGATGGCTCTGTTGCAGCGTTACTAGGTGCATCTCCAGGTGCTTCCACAGCCGTTCATGTTATGCTTGAAGTATTAGAGAAGTGTTTCCCACAACACATGACAGAGTGGGAGCCTAAAATTAAAGAGATGATTCCGTCCTATGGCGTTTCTCTTGTAAAAAAACCAGAGCTATACCGAGAACTGCATACAGCTACGGCGAAGTCACTTGAATTAATCACTGAAGAACCCGAACTAGTCCATACGTTGGATGAAACGAAAAAAGGGAATCGCTAATTCTAATTTAAGAACCATTAATCTACTAGATTAATGGTTCTTTTTTTGTAATGAATTAGATAATGTATATAAAAAAACCACAGTATAAAGGTACTGCGGTTAAAGAAGCTTATACTCCTTTCGTACTTTCTCTAATGACGACATTGTGAACAACATTTATATGTGGAACAATATTTTCCTTCTCGCCGTTACATACTTTAATTAAATTTCGAGTAGCAGTCATCCCAATTTCAATTGCAGAGTATTCAATGGTTGATAATTGGGGGCGAATCAGTTTTGATAACTCAATTCCATCAAAACCAAATACTGACATATCATCAGGAACACTTAATCCATGATCAGTTAAACAGGTTAATGCCCCAATGGCAATAGAATCAGTTGAGCAAAAAACGGCTGTCGGTAAGGATTCCTGTTTTAGAAGAATCTCCATCGCATGATAGCCATCTTTTACGGTTAGATCACTATCAATAACAAAATGCTCCGGTAGTAATACACCGGCATCACCAAGTGCCTTTTTGTATCCAAGAAAGCGATCTTCACGAATTGTTTTTCCATTTGTGCCTCGAATCATGGCTATTTGATGATGGCCGCTTTGTAATAAATAGGTAACTGCCTCATATGAAGCTGTAAAATTATCAACATGGACTGAAGGTATTGAGGAAATAGAAGAAACCTGACCTACTAAGACGACAGGTGTTACATTTTTCTTGATAATTTCCAAATGTCCCTCTTCCCATTGAGTACCCATAAATATCATTCCCTGGATGGAGATGTTATTACTGAACAAGTCGATATAATGCTTCTCATTTTCAACAGTTCCATCTGTCAAACCAATTACAGTGTCATAGCCATATAGCTTACATACTCGATTAATTCCAACAATTAAGTCATCTAGTACGGTATTGCTATATTGAGGACAAATTACCCCAATTAATTGACGTTCTTGCTGGAGAGTTAAGCTCTGGGCCATATATGGAAGGTAGTTTGTTTCCTTCATGACATCTAGGACTCGTTTTCGAATTTCTTCTTTAACAGGTTTACTATTGTTAATAACCCTAGAAACAGTAGATGGAGAGACGCCTGCTAAATTTGCAATCTCTTTAAGTGTAATTTTCAATGCAATCACAACCTTGCTTAGTAGATATATGGAAAAATTTTATAAGGAAAAAAATTACTTGAAAACGCTTAAATTTTCGTTGACCTAGGAAATATTCTGTCATATACTTTGCTCATAGGCAAGAAAATTTCCTATTATGGGAAATATTACTTGCAATAAAGGGGGAAAATACATGAAATTTATGAAAACGCTTAAAAAGACAGCTATGGTTGGTATAGCTGGCGCATTAGCTTTTTCTTTAGCAGCATGTTCAGGAGAAACAAAGGAAGAGCCTAAAGATACTGGTTCAAAATCTTCTGATGCTGTAACGATCATCGTTACAAATGCTAAGGGTGAAATTGATGCACAGTTTAAAGAAGCAGCCAAAACATTTATGGATGCAAATCCAGACATTAAAGTTGAAGTTAACTCAACAGCAGTTGGTGATACGTTAAACGTATACGATAAGCTTACTGCTTCAGGTAAAGTTGTGACATTAGCAATGTTTGAGCCTTATGCAGCTCTAAATAAATATAAAGATGTTGGAATTGACCTTACTGGTGAAAAGTGGGTAGGCGATACAGCCTCTGCTCTTAAGAATGAAGAGGGTGACGTTGTAGGTTTCCCATTTGCAGTAGAAGGTATGGGACTTGTTTATAACCAAAAGGTTATGGATAAGGCAGTAGGTGGAACATTTAATCCGTATACCATTAATACTCAAGATAAGTTAAAAGAAGTATTAGATAAGGTAAAGGCATCTGGAGTTGAATTCCCTGTAGCTTACCAAACAGAAGCTTGGTCTGTTGGTAACCATTATAGTTCATTATTCCTGAACCAAGAGGAAGATCCTGCTACTCTAGTAAATGAGTTAAAAGCGGGCAAAGCAGAATTAGCTAAAAACGAAGCATGGAATGGATATTACTCAACTTTAGAACTATTAACGTCTAAAGAGTACAATCAATTTGGCGAGCGTCCAATCGGTCAATACTATGATGCTGCTCACTTAGCAGTAGGAAAAGGTGAATCAGCAATCCTATTTAACGGTAACTGGGCATTTGATTCACTTAAAGCAGTAGCTGGAGATACTTTTGGTTTCATGCCTGTAGCAATTGATAACAACGAAAGTAATCCATTAAACAATAAAATTGCAGTTGGACCTACACAAGTATTTGTCGTGAACAAAAAGGCTTCTGAAGCTGAGCAAGAGGCAGCAAAGAAATTCTTAGATTGGTTAGTTTATGATGAAGCTGGTCAAGACTTTGTTGTAAATAAAGCACAAATCATTTCTGCATTCAAAAACAACCCGAATACTGTAACAAACCCACTAGGGGTAGCAGTTGCAGATGCTATTGCAAACGATCAAACAATGCCGTTCACAACCAATTATATAAATGCTGCTGACTGGCCGACTACAGTTGGACCTGAAGTGCAAAAGTATATTGCTGGACAGCAAAAAAGAGAAGATGTAGCGAAGTTCCTTGAAAACTATTTCAAGAGTCAAAAGTAATCATATAAGTGGGCGAGGAGTTCATATTCCCGCCCACTTGTTTTAATTTTAAAAAGAGGATGTGAAGCAAAATGGCGCATCGGAAAAAGAGTCTTTCAAATGTAGGGACTTCCTTGTTATTCCTTGGACCGACGACATTATTTTTTGCAATTACCGTTCTGATCCCATTTCTTTATGGAATCTATATTACGTTAAATCGAATGGATACACCTGTTGACCCTATGGTATTTTCCGGGTTGGAGAACTATGTTAATGCCGCAAAGGATACAAAGTTCTGGGAGTCATTATGGTTAACGCTTAAATTTGTGGCAGCTACAGTGTTCTTCGTCAATTTAGTAGGGTTTGGATTAGCCTATCTCGTTACATCTGGGTTACGTATTCAAAACTCACTGAGAACGGCCTTTTTTACTCCAAACTTAATAGGTGGATTAGTCCTTGGATATATATGGCAATTTATCTTTGTTCAATCTCTCCCTGCTCTTGGGCAAAAATTCGGAATTGAATGGTTGGAACTTGGATGGCTAGGGGACCCAACAATGGCCTTTTGGTCACTTGTCATCGTTACAATATGGCAAACTTCTGGCTACATGATGATTATCTTTATAGCGGGATTAATTAGTATTCCAAAGGAACTGATTGAAGCCTCTAAGATTGACGGAGCAGGACCGTTTAGAAGACTGATCAATGTAACCATTCCTCTTATGATACCTTCTTTTGTCGTGACAATCTTTCTGTCGTTAAAGAATGCATTCATGGTATATGATTTGAACTTCTCCTTAACAAAGGGTGGACCTTTCGGAAGTACAGAAATGGTCTCGATGCATGTGGTGAATAAAGCCTTCGTAGAGGCAAACTATGGAACAGGGCAAGCAGAGGGTATTTTACTCTTTATTATTGTTGCAGTTATTACAGGTATTCAGGTTTATTCGAGCAAGAAAATGGAGGTTGAAGCATAATGAAATTTAGAAAAAATGTGACTTCTACCTTTGCTTATATCATTTCAATTATTGCACTAGTTGCATTTATTTTTCCTTTTGTCTTGTTGATTCTTAACTCATTTAAGGACAATGGAGAGATTTTGACAAATCCATTCTCTATGCCGACTAGTTGGGATTTTGATCAATTTTTACAAGTAATTGAGGCAATGAATTTTATGGTTACGTTTAAAAATACGTTCCTCATTACAACCATTAGTACTTTGTTTATCGTTATATTCTCAGCAATGGCAGCTTATCATATGGTAAGAAGACCAACAAAATTTAATAAATTTTTCTTTATGATACTAGTAGCTTCAATGGTTATACCATTTCAAACGTTGATGATCCCATTAATATACATTTACGGTGCGAAGCTTCAGTTAATTGATGCTATTCCTATTCCACTATTAATCTTCTTTTATATTGGATTTGGGAGTGCATTATCAATCTTTATATTCCACGGATTTATTAAATCCATTCCTGTAGAGATTGAAGAGGCAGCACGAATAGACGGCTGTAATACGATTCAAACCTTTTTTATTATCGTATTTCCTATGTTACGCCCGATCGCTGTAACCGTTGCGATTTTAAATATCCTATGGATCTGGAATGATTACCTATTACCATCACTCGTATTAAATAATGAAGCAGTCTATACGATGCCTGTTATGATGAAGGTATTTAACGGTACGTACATGAATAACTGGGAACTATTAATTCCGGCGATTCTATTAACAGTACTACCAATTTTAATTCTGTACATTATTGGCCAGAAATCTATTATTAATGGAGTCATGCAAGGTTCAATAAAATAATAATGGAAAAAGCAGGGGAAGATTACAATGAAATCTATCCCTGTTTTTTATTTTTTATATAAAATATACTAAAAGAATACTGGAGGGGAGCGAAAATGAAGGAAAAAGTTGCAGTTTCCTGGAGTGGTGGAAAGGACAGTGCATTCGCACTATACCGTCTGATAAAGGAAGATAACTATATAATAGACTCATTGTTTACGACCATAACAGAAGACGTTAATCGTATTAGTATACATGGTGTTCGGGAGCAACTACTAGAAAGACAGGCTGCTAGCCTTGGCTATCCTTTAAGGAAAATGTATATCCCGTTGGAGTGCTCAAATGAAGTGTATAACGAAAGAATGGATTCACAATTACTAGAGTTAAAGGGTGAGGAAATAGATACTGTCATGTTCGGTGATATACATCTGGAGGATGTTCGAGCTTACCGGGAACAGTTAGTTATGAAGCATGGTATAAAGGCGATATTTCCTCTTTGGGGGAGTAAAACAGCTGACCTTGTTACTGAATTTTGTAGATTGAATTTTAAGACAATCACAACATGTATAGATAATGAAAAACTGGGACCAGATTTTCTTGGAAGAACAATAGATGCTAACTTCATAAAAGAATTAAGACCAGAGATAGATCCATGTGGGGAAAATGGGGAATACCATACATTTACATATGATGGTCCGATTTTTGCTGATCAAATAGAAATTTCGATAGGAGAGTACGTAAATAAAGGGAGGTTTACTTTCGTCGATTTGTATTAATTTATGCCCCATAAAGTACCATTTTTTTTAGACTATTTATTTCATAGAAATACAGTATAATATAGAAAAATAAACTGAAAAAGGCAAACTTCACCGAAAGGGAAGGACGCAAAGCTATGAGCCTAAGCGCAAGAATGCGTATGGTTGTCAGGTTGCCAGGTTCCACTCTGTGAGCCTTGGCTTACAGAGTGGAGGAACATAAAATGAAAAAGTTTGTACTGATTATACTTAGCCTAGTAATGTTTACAGGAGTTTTTGCTATGGATACGAACGCTTCTGTCACAAAAACACAAGCTACCTGGTTATGGAATCCATGGATCATCGTAAAGGATGAGCTAGGAACCCTTGAATTTCTAAAGAAGAAAAATATAAACAAAGTATATATGCAAATTGATCGTGATATTCCAGCAACTGTCTATCAAAGTTTTATCGGAAAAGCTACACTATCTGGAATCAAAATCTATGCACTTGACGGCGCACCTGACTGGGTTGCACCAAAAGGATACAGAAGCTTGGATCAGCTAACAACGTGGTTAAAAAACTATCAAAGTGGTTCAACTTCCTCGCAAAGATTTACAGGTATCCATTTAGATGTGGAACCCTACCTGTATAGTGGATGGTCTACTAATCAAGCAACAACCATAAAAACATATCAGTCATTATTAATGAAAGCAAAAAATAGCGCTGGAGCTTTATCACTTCCACTTGAAGCGGATATCCCATTTTGGTTTGACGAAATTCAATATAAGAACACATATGGTAAAGGAATTTTAGTAGAATGGGTCATTATGAATACACATGGAGTTTCCATTATGGCTTATAGAGATAATGCTGCTATGATTATTGAATTATCACAAAGAGAAGTGGACTTAGCAGGAAAATATAAAAAGCAAGTCGTGATTGGTGTTGAAACAGGTGAAACAGGCGAAGGTGACTATCTTTCCTTCTATGAAGAAGGAGAGGCGTATATGAATCAGGAACTTGATATAGTAGACAGTTACTATTCCATTCATCCAGGATACAGTGGGATTGCTGTTCATCATGTTGACAGCTGGAAGACTATGCGTCAATAACTAAAAAGCAGCTACCGTAATAGTTTACGGAGCTGCTTTACTTATTTTATCTGAGTTGGAACTACGTCATAACGATTCACTTAATTAATTTTCATTCAAAAGTTAGTAATCCTGTCTTAGAGATGTATTAAATTTTAACAACAAAGAACCAAATAACCGTTGATCAGATTCTTCCCAATCAGCTAGCAGTTCTTTTATCTTTGCAAGTCGATTTTTTTTATATTTATGTAGTTCCTCATTTCCCAGATCTGTAAGTTGATAAGTATACGCTCTTCTATCGAAGTGATCAGGAACCTTTACTACATATCCTTTCTTGGCTAGAGCGGCAGCTTGTCTGCTGACAGTTGATACATCTAATCGAAGAGATAATGCGAGTGCTTTTACACCAATAGAACCTTGTGTATGTAATTGATGTAATAATAAATAGGCAGCACGATCTAGTGTCCCGGCAGCTGCAACTGATATAATATGTCGACCAAGAAATGCTAATTCAAGTTCAATGATTTCTAGTAATTCATCTGTCATGATTATTCACCTCAATATTCCTCACTCTGATGATAATAATGGCTGAATAAAGATGTCAATTTCTAACTCTTTAAGAGATGAAAAGTTTTGGAGTAACAAGAGGAATGATTCTAAGGAAAGACAATGAGTAGGATATTCCTTTGTTCTATCCTTATAATTCATTATAATAAAAACTGAGGTGAACAAATTGGCACGCGAGAGAAAGTTTACAGATGAGGAATTATATAATGCTGTGAAGTCTATTCTTCTTGAACAAGGTTATGAAGGATTTACATTTAGTCTTTTGGCGGACCGTCTTGAAGTATCAAGAGGGGCTATTTATAAATATTACGAAAATAAAGAATCGCTCATAACTCAATATATGGTGTATGAAATGGATCAGTTTATCAAAGAGCTTGAAAGGATCCATCAGTTTGAAGGATTTGAACAGCAATTTGATGTGTTAATGGAGATTATTTTTAATAAACAGGAAGTTCATCAATTAATCGCAATTGCACAACATATTATTAACCATAATGATGAAAAGCTCAAAGAATATAAAGAAAAGTTAGAAAAGCTACCGTTACAGATGTATCTACAGCTGCAGACATTTATCCAAGTAGGAAAAAGTAGCGGGAAGTTAAAGAAAACAATTCCAGATAGTTTAATGATAGGATTTATTTTACAATCTATTGCGATTCCTAATCATACGAGAATTCCACAATCTGAATGGATTACATATATAAAGGAAATGATTAGTCAAGGATTGTTCACACATTCATAATTGACGCAAAAGTCACTTTGACAGATAATAAGGGTGACAGATGTGTCATTTATTTTTTGGTCAAAGTGACACTTTTGTTACTTTGAAAAAATAACTATTTCTATAATGAGGAGGTTAACCATGAATTCATTTTTACGATCAATAACTGACCGTGTATCTTCTAAAAAAGGGATGTGGAAGACACTTTCTATTTGGCTGATTGTTACCATAGGACTCGCTGTTTTTGCACCGAGTGCGAAGGAGTATGAATCTTCAAGTATACAGTCTCTACCGGATGATGCTAAATCCATCATTGCTCAAGAGAAGGTTGATAAATATTTCTCTGATAATGAAGGATTACCTGCAATATTAGTTTTTCAATCACAATCTGATAATAAAGAATTGTCTTTAGAGGAATTTGTACCCTTCTTTGAAGGAATAGAAAAGGTGGAAGGTATTAAGGAGATTGTACCTTTAACAACCTTGCCGCCACAGGCGACTGCTTCCTTTATCTCAGAAGATAGAACCACGGTGATTCTACCATTAACATTTGAGGCTTCTTTAGAGGCAAAAGAAATTAGAACAAAGCAAGAGCAAATTGAAGAATTAGTTAAGAATGATACAGACTTAAAACTGTATATTACAGGTCCAGCGGGAATCGGAGTTGATTCCTTGAATTTATTTTCACGTGCGGACGTTGTGTTATTGCTATCAACAGTTGGATTGATATTAATTTTATTGATTGTTATTTATCGCTCACCATTATTGGCACTTATTCCATTATTGGCTGCAGCATTTGTGTATGAAGTTGTAAACCAGACACTAGGACTTATGGGAATGGCAGGTTTAGTCATTAGTAATCAGACATTCTCCATTATGACAATCCTGTTATTTGCAGCAGTTATTGATTACTCTCTATTTGTATTTTCTAGATATCGTGAAGAGCTGAAGAAGAATGAAAGTAAACACATTGCAATGAAAGCAGCAATGAGAGAAACAGGACTTCCTGTATTTTTCTCAGGTGGTACGGTATTAGCCGCAATGCTGGTATTATTCTTCGGAGAATTTGGAGAGTATCGAAATTTTGCTCCAGTATTTGCAACAGCGATGCTCATCATCATGTTTGCATCTATTACTTTAGTTCCTGCACTCTTTACCTTATTCGGTAGAAAATCCTTCTGGCCTAAAATTCCAAAGGTTGGAGAAGAGGCTATTAAATCTAGCTCAGTATGGAGTAGAATTGCACGTTATGTTGTAAGAAAGCCTGTAGTTTCGGTAAGTGTAATCGGTATTATTTTACTTCTGTCTGCCTTGAACATGTTTAATTTAAAATATGAATTTGATACAATCAAATCCTTCCCAGAGGATATGCCTTCTCGAGTAGGATATGAAATTTTAGAAGATAAGTTTGAAAAAGGGGATTTGGCACCCACAACAATCGTAGTTGAAGGGAAGAATACATTTACTGAAGAGCAAAAGAATACCTTGAATGAGGTTCTATTAGAACAAGAACTTGTAAGTAGTGTTCGGTTGAGTGGAACGGCAGAGGAAGATAAAGTACTTCAATATACGTTAACATTTAAGGAAAACCCATATGAAATTCAGACAATGGATGCTCTAGAAAAAATGAGAGATAACAGTGAAGAGATTCTAGATTCCAGCAATATTGAGGGTGACATTTATTTTGCTGGAGAAACAGCTAAAAGAGTCGATGACCGATCGATTAACAATCGAGATCTGATCGTGATTGTCCTACTTGAATCAATCTTAATCTTTGCGATGCTGATTGTGATGACGAAATCATTCAGACTTCCACTCTATATGATGGGAACAATTCTTATTTCCTTCCTAGCAGCGGTAGGGCTTGGTATGTTCTTAAGTAACGTTTTATTTGGTATTGATACAATCAGTAATCGTGTTCCTTTATATTCATTCGTATTTCTAGTTGCACTAGGAATTGACTACAATATCATTTTAATTTCGAGATTTTTGGAAGAGCGAAAGAAATATCCTGTTAAGAAGGCAGTGGAGATAGCGGTTTCTTCTACCGGGGGCGTCATATCATCTGCGGGTATCATTCTCGCTGCGACCTTTGCTGTATTAATGACACAGCCGATTCAGCTATTATTTGTCTTCGGATTTATCGTAGCGGTCGGTATCATCCTAGATACCTTCCTTATTAGAGGAATTTTATTACCAGCATTACTCGTTTTATTAGAAAAAGATAAGCCATTAGAGGCGAAGGAATAAAGAGAGAGCGACTTGCTCTCTTTTTTTTATTATAAAGTGTTCTTGCTGCAGGATTCCTTCAGAAGTAGAAGAATTCCTACAACTTTTTGTTAGTATCCCTTTAAAAGTAGATGAATCCCTACACGTTTCAAACAAAATCCCTTCAAAATACAGAAAAGTCCATCAACCTACCATTTTGGAACACGATAATTAACTGAAGACCATAACAGCAAGAATAAGGACGAAATACATGTTTACATATTGATAATATAAGTATAATGAAGAAGTAAGAGGTGAACTAAATGGATGAAAAGCAATTGGCAGGACCCGTACAACTCTCGTTTAATGAGATGTGGGAAAGAATTTTAGCTTGTGACAAAGCATATGATGGTTTATTTTATACTGCAGTAAAAACCACAAAAATTTATTGCCGACCATCTTGCCGATCAAGAAAGCCGAAAAAGTGTAACGTCTCATTTTACTTTGACATCATGCAAGTAGAAGAAGCGGGCTATCGAGCATGTAAAAGATGTCAACCAGAGGTTGAATATTCTCCGCATACTGCAATTGTCCAAAAAGTTATCACCTATTTAGCATCTAATTATAGGAAATTGTTAGTTTTACAAGATATTGCTGACCATGTAGGTGTTAGTTCTTTTTATCTTGAACGTTTATTTAAAGAGGAAACTTCAATGACGCCACGAGCTTATTTGGAGAAAATTAGAGTTGATAAAGCTGTTCATCTATTAAAATATACAGATAAAACAAGCCTTGAGGTTTGTTATGAGGCAGGATTTCAAAGTACATCCAACTTTTATCGGGTATTCAAACGAATACATCATTGCAAGCCTGGTGAATACCGTGATGAGTTAAGGAGTTGTGAAGATGAATTGGCACGATGATGGTTCAACTATTGTAATTATTCCTCCTCAGAATTTTAATTATGATGAATGTTTATTGTTCCTAGGAAGGTCAAATCAAGAAGTACTCTATCAAATTCAGGATAGTATGATATATAAGTTGATTAAGATAGGAGAATCGTTCATCTTATTTAGTGTAAGGTTTCAAAAGAATGTCCTTTTAGTTGACTTTCCAATAGAAGCTCCGGATAAAGATATACGTAATCAGATTGCAAGTTTCATATGGGAATGGTTTGACTTTGATTTTGAGTTAAGTCAATTTAAAAAGGTAACTGAAAATGATGAAATACTAGGTCCTCTTTCTAATCAGTATGATGGTCTTCGAATTATATGTATTCCTGATATGTTTGAGGCACTAACATGGGCAATTATCGGCCAACAAATTAATCTACCCTTTGCCTATTCATTAAAAAGAAGGTTTGTAAAAAGGTTTGGAGAAAGCTTAATGTATAACGGGGAAACCTATTTCTGCTTTCCAACCTATGAAACAATTGCGAGAATTCATATAGAAGAGCTAACAGAATTACAATTTTCAAAGAGAAAAGCAGAATATGTAATTGGAATTGCGAGGCTTATGGCAAATGGGGAGCTTTCAAAATCAAAAGTACTAGAGATGAATGAGTACGCTCATATGAAAAAAATGTTAACAAAAATAAGAGGTATAGGTGACTGGACGGCAGATTATGTACTCATGAAATGCTTCCATCAGCCAGATGCCTTTCCTATTTCAGATGCAGGGTTACATCAGGCATTAAAGAAACAGTTAGGACTAACTCAAAAGCCGATGATACAAGAAATAGAAGAAATTTCTAAAAACTGGAATGGATATAAAGCTTATGCCGTTTTTTATCTTTGGAGGTCATTATATGGAACTTTATAAAGTAGACTATGCTTCACCTATTGGTATTATTGAAATTATAGGAACACATGAAGCAATTGAGTCCATTCTATTTGTGGAAGGTGAAGTGCCAGTAAATCATCTAACAGAACATACACCAAGTGTTCTGCGAGAATGCTATGAACAATTGGATGAATACTTCAAGGGAGAAAGAATTAACTTTACCTTTCCATATGCTATGAATGGTACGAATTTTCAAAAAAGTGTATGGAAGTCACTTACTACTATTCCCTATGCACAAACAGGATCTTACAAAGATATTGCTATAAAGATTGGAAATGAAAAAGCAATTCGAGCAGTCGGTAGTGCAAATGGCAAAAATAAAATTAGTATTGCGGTACCATGTCATCGCATAATTGGGTCAAATGGAACGCTTACAGGCTATGCAGGAGGTCTTTGGAGAAAGGAATGGCTATTAAACCATGAAAAGGCATATAGATATAATGGTAAATACAGCCATAAACAATAAAGGAAAACCAGCTTAAGCTATTGATATAAGTACAAATTTAAAAGGCATAGAAATTGTAGTAGTATTTATCTACTACAATGCTAGATTGACAGAATGTAAAACGTATTGTAGGCTAGAAAGTAATTAAATAAGACCTCACTTTTTGATAGTGAGGTAGAGGTGCAATGTTCAACAGTCTTTAGGAGAGCCATGAGGGGCTATGATACTAGAGAGAAGGGAAGATTGCCGAAGTAGGTCATTAGCCTCACTAATACCTGCTGGGTCTGTAGTTAATAGCTGCAGGACTGTCTTAAGTAAGCAACCCGGTTTACTTAAGTTGTGCTATCTCATTTGGGAAAAGAAGAGGAATTTAGGGCAACTATACATATAGCGACCTGAGTTTATCTCAGGTCGTTTTTTATTTGCAAAAATTACCTACTAACCTATTGTTAGCACACATAAACTATATAAAAAATTAGGGGGAAAAGAAATGAAAAAAATCATGATGTTGATTGTACTATCAATCTTTGGAACTGTGTTATTAACAGGATGTGGTTCAAATGGGGATGACAACACATTCAAGGTTGGACTTGAGGCAGGATATGCACCGTTTAACTGGACACAAAACGATGATTCAAATGGTGGCGTTAAGATTGACGGTAGTAGCGAATATGCGGGTGGCTATGATGTAGAAATAGCGAAGAAAATCGCAGACGAGCTTGGAAAAGAGTTAGTCATTGTGAAAACAGAGTGGGACGGACTAATTCCTGCCTTAACTTCTGGAAAGATTGATGCGATCATTGCAGGAATGTCACCGACAGCAGAACGTAGCAAGACAATTGATTTCTCATCGAATTATTATGAATCAGATTTAGTTATGGTAGTGAAAAAAGGAAGCAAGTATGAAAGTGCAACATCTATTCAAGATTTTAAAGGTGCGAAAGTATCAGCTCAATTAAATACGTTCCACTATTCAGTTATTGATCAAATTACAGGTGTGAATAAACAAACAGCTATGGATAACTTCCCAGCTATGAGAGTAGCATTAGAATCTGGCGTCATTGATGGATATGTTTCAGAGCGTCCAGAAGGTGTCAGTGCTGCTGCTGCAAATGATAACTTTGCAATGGTAGAATTCAAAGAAGGATTTGAAACATCTCCAGAAGATACTGCAATTGCAGTAGGTCTTGAAAAAGATAGTGAGTTAACAGAAAAGATTAACGAAATTTTAGCAGGCATTTCAAAAGAAGATCAAAAATCAATTATGGATGCAGCAATTAAAAATCAACCTGCAGCAAAATAAGATTCATAAAGAGAAGCCGGCTGTAAATTTGGGCCGGTTTTCTATTTTAGATAATGAAACGGTTAAACAAAAATAATGTTGAAGCTAAAATACTAGTTGTGTGATCAAAGAAAGGAGGAAAAAAGATGAGTGTTGAATGGATTGTGACGATATTCTCAGAGAATTGGCCAATGTTCCTTCGTGGAGCAGGGATGACACTGCTCATTTCGCTTATTGGTACTGTGATTGGTGCAATCATTGGTTTATTTATTGGTATTATTCGTACGATACCAATGCCTGAAAAGGGTATGAAGAGGGCAGTTCTTAAAGTAGTAAATGCTATTCATTCTATTTATATTGAATTCTTCCGTGGAACACCGATGATTGTTCAGGCAATGGTCATTTTTTATGGATCTGCTTTAGCCTTTGGTATTGATATGGACCGTATATTAGCTGCTGTCTTTATCGTTTCCATTAATACAGGAGCTTATATGGCTGAGATTGTACGTGGAGGAATTGTATCCATTGAAAAGGGACAATTTGAAGCAGCGCGTGCGCTAGGTATGAATCATTTTCAAACTATGACAAATGTTGTTCTTCCACAAGTGGTTCGCAATATATTGCCGGCGACAGGAAATCAGTTTGTGATTAATATTAAGGATACATCTGTGTTAAGTGTAATCTCGGTTACTGAGTTGTTTTTCCAAACAAAGTCAATAGCAGGGAATAACTACCGATACTTTGAATCATTTTTCATTGCATGCTTTATTTATTTAGTCATGACAATTACGGTTACAAGAATTCTAGCCTATATTGAGAAAAGGTTAGACGGACCTGATAACTACATGTTAAATACAGTTCAAGTACAAGGAAAGACACTTGAAAAGTAAAGGAGGTGGGTGATATGGAAAATGTCATCGAAATTAGTCATTTAAGCAAATCATTTGGATCGCATGAAGTACTTAAGGATATTGATTTCACTGTAACAAAGGGAGAAGTAGTTTGTATTATTGGTTCTTCAGGTTCAGGAAAATCAACACTTCTGCGTTGCATTAACTTACTAGAAAAGCCAAGTGGCGGTCAGATTATCTATAAAGGTGAAAACATATTAGACGGAAAGCATGATATTAATATGTACCGTCAGAAATTAGGTATGGTATTCCAATCCTTTAATCTATTTAACAATCATGATGTATTAGGAAACTGTACGGTTGGGCAAGTGAAGGTACTGAAACGTTCAAAAGAAGAAGCAGAAAAAATGGCACTGAAGTATTTAAAGGTTGTGGGTATGGACCAGTATATTCATGCAAAGCCTAGACAACTATCCGGTGGGCAAAAGCAGCGTGTAGCGATAGCAAGAGCACTCTCAATGGAACCAGATGTCCTACTTTTTGATGAACCCACTTCTGCATTAGACCCAGAGATGGTCGGTGAAGTATTAAAGGTTATGAAGGAGCTTGCTCATACTGGTTTAACGATGCTGATCGTGACACATGAGATGGAATTCGCAAAGGAAGTCTCTGATCGTGTTGTATTTATGGATAAAGGTGTCATCGCTGAAGAGGGAAGCCCAGAACAAATCTTTAATCATCCGACGGTAGAGAGAACAAGAGAATTTCTTAAACGGACTCTAAGTCAGTAAACGTTGCACCCACAAAATGTGGGTGTTTTTTATATGAATTAGACTAGTTCACTCCTATTTGGGCAAATGTATCGATTTCTTATAGAAGTATTGAATAAGATGAAAAAAAAGAATGGTTAGTGGCTGGACAATTAAATAAACGGGTAGGGAGTAAAGTGGTTTCCAACTATGATAATTAAAAAAATGAATATATGAAGAAGATGTTAGTATTTCAAATAATGTACTGAAAATGGCAACACTTATCAAATAGATAAATAACCTTAACCCTCGAAGTTTATACTTATCATAAATATATATAAATAGATAACCAAAGGGTGCATACGTTATGTAACAAAATATATCAAAAAACTCAAAGCTTCCGCTGTCCATTATGTCATAGAAATTTATATCTGGACCAGCCAAGGTATGATCCACAACTCTAGAGAGAGCCACGGTGAATACTAATAGTAATACAGTAATAGAATTTGGAAATCGCTTAGGTAGTTTATTTAGAAGCAAAAATAATAATAAAATGGATGCAACAATTAACCATTCATTTTCATCAAACTTCTTCGGAAGAGGCAACAAATTCATATACTAATTCCTTCTCTACGTAATTGCTTTGAAAAAATAGCATGGACAATTGCCAATATGAGTAGAAATGAACTCCAGAATATAAAGGACATCCAATATTCCCACCTCTCATGATGAAAGATATTGAGCTTAATTGCACCATACTCTACAAGCATACAGATCAATGTCCATACGATACTTAAAAGTAGTGTAGTCCTACTAGAATTACCCCTGTTTATACATTCAATATAAAGTAAAAGTAAAAAGGGGATAAAAATAACTTCTAAAAGTCGAAACATAATAAAGTGTGTAAGTTCTTCTGTTACTTTCCACCGGTGCCCATTATCAACGATAATCGAAATAAACGTTGTAAATAAAAATTCACTTACCATTAATATAAAGAGTAAGAGAAGAGGATGAGTTGATTTCTTTAATGAAAAGAATAGAAGAACAAGTACTAATGTAAGAATGGAGAAAATCGTAAATTGTAGCATAAAACCCTCTTTTATAACGCTTTTCCTACTAATGTTCTCATCCAGCATTCATATTATTCTATTTAGGTAAATGAAATTAGATGAAGAGTAGAGACCATCTTTTGTATTTTTCAAAAAAAAATGATATGAAAAAGGAGCGCAGCAATTATGCCGAGCTCCTTTTTGATTTAGGCTATTTTTCTATAGATTGTTATTTAGAGTAAAAACCCAAAAGCCATATCTATACCTTTGAATTTAGATACTTTTTTACATAAAATGAGTTGATCTTTTCTAATCCAACCTCAATTTACTTCTAAAAAACCCAGAATAATGTATTAAAAGCATCAAAGTTTTAGAAAAGAACCTTGATTTAAGGCTGTAAAGCTTTCACTCTTTTTGATGAATAGACTCGGTATAGAGAAAAAGCTATGATTGAAAAAATAATGCCGGATATGTAAGGTAACCCAATGGATAGGGAGAACAACAAACCTCCTATTGGTGGTCCTAAAATTCGTCCTAAGGAATCAAATGATGAAAGGACACCTGTTATACTACCGTGACCAGCTTTTGATGTTTTGGTTAGTAAAGAAGAAACACTAGGACGGATAATACCATTCCCAACACCAAATATCGTTAAAAAGATGGCTGCTGTGGCAAAGCTATCAATGAATAAGATTAAGGCAAACCCTAGCATAGAAATAAGAGTTCCGATCTGGATAACCATGCCTTCTCCAAATTTCTTTGTTAATTTACCAACAAGTCCACCTTGTACAAGTGCACCTGCAAACCCCATAATCATAAAGATATATCCAAGTTCTCTTGATCCTAATTGTGCTTTTTCATATGCATAATAAGCAAAAGTTGCTTCTAATCCAGATAGTGAGAAGGAAACGAACAATTGCAGGATAAATAAAATAGAAACAGGTTGTTTTAAAGCCTTAAACAGAGATAGTCGTTCCCTGTTTTGGATCCCTCTTTGTTCTGGAGTCAATGATTCTTTTAACAATACTGTCACGAGTAAAAATGTAAGCAATGAAGAAGCACCAGCTAGATAAAAAGGTAAATTTAAGCTTTCATTTGAGAAAATTCCTCCAATAGCTGGACCGAAAATAAATCCGAGTCCAACAGATGCACCGATAATTCCCATTCCCTTACCGCGATCCTCTTCACTCGTTACATCTGCAACATAGGCCATGACAGTCGGCATGTTGGCAGACGATAAAAATCCTCCGATAATACGAGCTACGAACAGCATCCAGAGCTCTGTAGAGAAAGCCATTAAGAAAAAGGAGAGAGAAAGTCCGAAGATTCCAATCATGATAACAGGCTTACGGCCAATTTGGTCAGAGATTTTACCCCACATTGGAGCAAAAAGAAATTGCATAAGAGAGTAGACAGCCATTAGTAATCCAAGTTGTGTAGGAGTAGCTCCCATGGTTTCAGCATAAAAAGGCATAACTGGAATAATAATTCCAAAGCCAACCATAACAAGAAACATAACAGTAAATAGAAGAGGCAATGCCTTAGAAGATTTCAAATAGTGTTCACTCCAGTTTAGTTATAAAATAATAGGAAATAATATGAATGATTTTAAAAGTAAAGGATTAGCCTTATACAGTACATTATCATAAAAATTAGTTGAATGAAAAGGTAAATAGGCGTTAATACAATGCTACATCTTTTTCTATAAGTAAGTGAGTACGATATAATACTAAAAATAGAGTAGGAATGTCTTATTATTTAGGAGTACTACCTGAAATGAATAGTTTATATTTACAGTTTTTTATCGTTATTCTGATTCTCGGATTATTGACTAATTTCCTTCGTTTTAAATTTAGTCTACCTGTACATAGATTAATTCTGCTAGTTTCGAGTCTGTTAATGATTGTCATAGATGGGTTTATATTTCAATTTTTACATTCGGAGTGGTTAATTTTAGTATTAATTGGAATAGCTGCAATAGCCCTTCATCCTTACCTCATTCTTCCAATAGTTATTATTGCGTGGTGGTTGGTAGATGGGGGGAATCTATATTTCTTAGTTGGATACGTCTTGTTCGCAATGAGTATTTATTTTATCAAAACGTATCTTGCTAATGAAAAAAAAGAGAAAGAAATTTGGTTATCTAAAGCCCTTACAAATTCAAAACAACTGAATGTCTTTAAGGAAGTTAGTTTTTCTATGCAACAAACCTTTCATTTTGAAAAGCTATTGCAAACGATTTTGACTGCCGTTACTGCTGGTCATGGTTTAGGTTTTAATCGTGCCATGATTTTATTGAAAGATGAGGACGGAAGAAGACTTAGGGGAATTATGGGGACTGGACCGATGAGTGCAGAAGAGGGCTATGCAATTTGGGAGGATATTACAAAAAACCGCTATAAACTTAGTGAGTTAATTGAAAGAAAAGAAGTAGAAGAAACAGCTGATATCGAATTAAATGAAATTGTGAAGAATTTAGAAATTAAATTGGATGAGCCAAGCTTTTTAACAAAGACACTTGAAAGTGGGAATCCACTGCATATCTCAAATGAAGATAGTGGTGACAAAATGCTCCAGACATTTAGAGAACTCTTTAATATGAAGGAATTGGTGGTTTTTCCGCTAATTAATCAGATGGAAAAGGTAGGGTTGTTAATCATAGATAACCCGGTAAATAATAGGCCTATTACTGCCATTGATATCGAGAGTGTAATTCCTGTTGCTAACCAAGCAGCTATAGCCATCCAACATTCACTTTTATACACCAAGGTTCAAGATATGGCACTAAAGGATGGATTAACCGATTTATATAATCAACGTGCCTTTCAGACTTTATTAGATCAGGTGTATCCGAAAGAAAAGGATGGGAAGGAGCTATCTTTAATTCTATTAGATATAGACTTTTTTAAACATTTTAACGATACAAACGGTCATTTATTAGGTAACGAAATACTTATTGAAATGGCTACAGTCATCAAAAAGTCAATTCGAAAGAGTGATATGGCTTTTAGATTCGGTGGAGAAGAGTTTGTTGTACTTCTTCCTGATACGGTGAAGGTGGAAGCAGTTGAAATTGCCGAGCGGATAAGAAAAAATGTAGAAGATACAAAATTTCCTTCTGAAGAGCATCAACCAGGTGGTCGTCTGACGGTTAGTGTAGGTGTTGCCTCATCTGCTGGAAATACTGGTAAACTGCCGTATGATTTATTTGATATAGCAGATAAAGCTCTCTACGAAGCAAAAGATAAAGGAAAAAATAGAGTGGTCTCATAGGAAAGGATGGTCAACATGATCGGCTTTTATAGTATGCTTATCTTTGTCGCCTTTTTTCTAGTCATCCTCTTAACCAGCCGCTTTTTTTATATAATGGAATTACATGCGTTCTCTAAAAGGATAGAGAAAGTGCTTAATGTAGATATCCTTGAATTAGAGTTTTCATTTGGGCAAATGGTCTACTTTGTTTCATTGCCCAGTAACCTACCTCATATTAAGAATGCCAAAAAGGAAGACGTTGTGATTGAGTTGGAATATGGCTCTTATTTTTTTCCGGAAATAAGGGGCATTAAAGTGTTGGTTAAGGATGAGTATGTGACAGAGGTGTTAGCATACTTACCCATTACAGACTTCAGATTACCTTCATTAGATCGGTTATTAACAGAAGAGAAAATAAATGAAGACGAATACTTAAAGATAAGTATGTGTAAGTTAATGCATCCAGAAACGGTAAAAGAAATTGCAGAAGAAACATATAAGCAAATTCAAGTTGGTAGAATAGTATAGGGTTATATTTTAGTTACCAATCTCATGTGATGAAAAAGGCTTCTTGGTATATAGCCAAGAAGCCCTTTGTTATGCTGTTATTGCAAATAGTCCATTTTCAGAAGATAACCGATTTCGCCCGAGTTCTTTAGATTGTAAAAGAAGCTGGTCGGCGTAAATATACCCTTTTTCTAATGTAACAGCTTCATTTACCTTGAAGAAATAAAGACCAAAAGAGGAAGTGTAATGGATTTCGACATTCTCTCCTTTATATTCTGCCTTTACATAGCTAGAAGCGAGACGGCCAATTATGCCTTCAACCACTGCTTCACATTGTTCAAAGTTTCGGTATCTAAGGAAAATGGTGAATTCTTCACCACCACTCCTAAATAAGTAATCTTCTTCTTGAAGGCAATGTTTTAACGTGCTTGCAAAGTGTTGAATGACCTGATCGCCAATTGCGTGATTATATGTGTCATTTATAGACTTGAATTTATCTATATCAGCTACAATAATGCCGATACATTCGTCTGTCTCGTTTAATTCTTCAATTCTTTTATCCATAAGTGCCCGGTTAGAAACACCGGTTAAGAAGTCTGTATAAGCCATCTGTTCAAATTTATCTCTCTCTAACTTATCTTGTATGCTTTGAGATTTGAATACAAATGAACGGCTTACAATGTAATTTAATATGAATAAGCTAATAACTGTCTCCCAATTTCCATCTAGAAGCATAATAAGAAGTAAACCATTCGTTAAAGCTGTCTTACCTAAATCTAGAATACTACGACTTCTATAAAAGCTAATCGTTTCTTTTATTGTATTAACCTCACCGAGAATTCTCATTACGGTTAAGAAGCATGTGTCAGAAATGAATGCAACCAAACGGACGAGTAGCAACATTAATATCCAGAACCCAAAAGGAATACCTTCTACATAAGGCAATAGTAATTGAAATAAATAGAATCCTATCGAATTACTAAGTACAAATGCTCCGATGTTATAGAAAGTATCATAGAATTCATCTGGATCTGCTGTATTGGTGATTTTCCGTTGGAAATAGATAATAAAACGATATAATGTCTCAAATAGTAATAATCCAATTGGGCCTGCAAATAAAACAATGGATAAACTATAGCTGATGGCATAATCATACGTCATATTTCCACTCTTACCAATGACCCTTAATTGGAAATAAAGAGTTGAAAAAGCTAAGTATATGAATAGAGAAATAAGGTAGGTTCGATTATCGATTAATATATGATTTGAACCAGCAAAGACAACTAGTACAGAAGCGATAAATAAAACGAAATTAAATACTCTGGCCCATATCATTCTTCCCATCCCTCTTTCTTTCCTCTTTACTATTTAGAAAAGAGCCTTACTATAATAATATCCTAAAATCTAGCAAGATGAAATTATATAATTAAAATAATTTTATGAAATTAGAATTTTTAGGAAAGAGGATAATGAATTACCCTTAGGAAATTATTTCCCATGAAATAATCTATTATTAATACATCACTTTCGGCATCCATTATATCTCCTGTAATTAAATTATAGTAATATAGGTGTATAGAAAAATAAACTGGGTGTGGCGCATGGTTAAAAATAAAAGGTTACTTCTTATACTTTCCATATCGATCATGTTAATTCTTTCTTTTACTGTTTTAAATATGTTTATGTCCTATCAAAATATAAAAGAGTCTGCTCAACATTCAATTGCTAATAATAGTCTAGAAGCTGCAAAATCCATTGCGAAATCAATGGATGTAGAAGCCTATAAAGACTTCCTGCAACATCCTGTAAAAGATGAGCGGTATTGGGAGATTAGAAGCTATTTAAATGATGCCAGAGAAAAAATAGGCGCTTTATATGTATATACGTTAAAAGTGGATAACCCTAAAGTTTCATATGGGATGATTATAGGAATGCCAAGAGAAGATGATATCTATCCATTAGGAGATCCATGTACCGTACCTGAGGAACAGGTAGAATTAGCCTATCAGGGCGAGACCTATTATACGGATATCATTGATGATCCTACGTATGGCAGATACCTTTCTGTAGGGGCTCCGATTCATGATGAGACAGGTGAAATTATTGGATATATCGGGATTGATTTAAGTACGGAAATGATTGACCAAATTAGTAGCAAGGTCTTAAAAAATAATATCTCAACACTTGTATTTAGTGGCCTATTTGTCATCATTCTTTTACTATCATTTATCTTAATTATAATTTGGTACAAAAAAGAATATAAGAGAGAAGTAGTCGATACCGTGGATACGTTCCATGAACAATTTCAATCGTTAATGAGTTCGGTTCAGTCATTGCGTCATGATCAGATCAATCATATTCAAGTGATTCATGGTCTATTGAAAATAGGGAATTATGAAAAATTAACTGAGTATGTCTCAGACTTAGTTAAAGATGCACAGGCTATTCAAGGAATGAAAGTAGACGTGGCTAACCCTGCGCTTTCTATATTGTTTCAAACAAAGAAGCTTGTAGCACAAAATGAAAATATCCATATGACTATATCTATTATTCAGGAGAACTATCAATCCATTAAGATGACTGATTTAATTAAGATACTATCTAACTTAATTGATAATGCGATTGAGGCAACCTTAGAATTACCTTACACCGAACGAGCAGTAGAAGTTTCTTCAACAAAAGAAGGGGAATACTTCATGTTCGAAGTGAAAAATACAGGACCGGTCATTAAAGACTCGACCAAGCTGTTTAAAAGTGGTTTTTCCACCAAGGAAGCAGAAGGTGGAAAGGTAAGAGGTCAAGGGTTATTTATTGTGAAAGAGACAGTATCTAAATACAACGGAGAAATACAGGTAGAGTCAGAAGCAAAACAGACAAAGATTTCAGTAAGAATACCAGTACATTCAAAAAGATAGGAGAACCCCTTTTGGGGTTCTCCTTATTTCTTATTTTGTTTCGTATAATTTTATGATCTCAATCATTACATTCGTTGCCTTTTCCATATTATCTACTGAGATATATTCAAATCTTCCGTGATAATTTTCTCCACCAGTAAAAATATTGGGTGTCGGTAATCCCATGTAAGAGAGCTGGGCTCCATCTGTCCCACCACGGATGGGTTCAACGACTGGTTCAATTCCAATATTTTTCATTGCTTTGAAGGCTATATCTACGACTTGTTTAACAGGTTCTATTTTATTCTTCATATTATAATATTGATCCTTTATTAGTAGGGAGATACTGTCTGGACCATACTTCTCTCGTAACTGACTAGCGATCCTTTCCATATAAGCTTTTCTTGAGGAGAATTGCTCCTGATCAAAGTCACGTATAATGTATGATAGCTTTGTCTCTTCTACATCACCATGTATGGAGCTTAAATGATAGAACCCTTCATATCCCTCTGTAAGTTCAGGGACTTCCTCCTCAGGCAACATTTGATGAAACTCCATTGCAATTTTCGCCGCATTCACCAATTTTCCCTTAGCTGTACCTGGGTGAACATTGCTGCCCTTACAAATGACCTTTGCGCCTGCTGCATTAAAGTTTTCATATTGTAGCTCTCCGAGTGGTCCTCCATCCATTGTATAAGCTAAAACAGCACCAAATGCTTCAACATCAAATTTATGTGGACCTCTTCCAATCTCCTCATCAGGGGTAAAGGCAACACGTATTTTTCCATGTTTGATTTCAGGGTGTTGCACAAGATAATTCATAGCCGTCATAATTTCTGCTATTCCAGCCTTGTTGTCAGCTCCTAACAACGTGGAACCATCTGTTGTCATTAACGTATGTCCCTTATAGTTCAGTAAGTTTGGAAATTTAGCAGGTGATAGAATGACACCTGATTGTTCATTCAAAACGATATCTTCTCCGTTATACTCTTTTATTAGTTGTGGTTTAACATTTTTACCTGTGAAGTCCGTTGCTGTATCAAGATGAGCGAGGAATCCTATAGTTGGAACATCTTTATTACTGTTAGAAGGAAGGGTCGCCATCACGTAACCATTATCATCTAACGTAACTTCTTCTAAGCCTATTTCTTTTAATTCTTGAACTAATTGGCGTGCTAATAAAAGCTGTCCTGGTGTTGAAGGACAAGTTGTACTCAGGTCATCTGACTGTGTGTCAATTTTCACATATGTAGTTAATCGCTGGATTAATTCTTCTCTCATTCCCGCAACTTCCTTTCATGTCTATTTGTATTTATTCTATAACAGTCACAGTGCTATTATATAGTAAAAACTTTTTCGTCATGCGGAAAAATAAATGAAACTTTTTATGATCCATTCTTCTCTAATGATTGAAGGGAGGTCAGGATATGAATGAATCTAAGTTAGTACGAAAAGCTGTTAAAGGGAACAAAGAGGCTTTTCAACAGTTAGTCGTTCTACATAGTGACCGATTATATCGAACAGCTTTTTTATATGTTGGAAATCGAGAAGATGCTCTGGATGTTGTACAAGAGACAACTTACAAAGCTTATATTACAATCCAAAGATTACGAAATGAAGAGTATTTTCTAACATGGATAACCAAAATCCTGATTCATTGTTCTTATGATGTTTTACGGAGGAGAAAGAAAGAAGTAATGACTGTAGATATAGAACTTTCAACTGACAAAGAGACAAAGTCAGAAGAGCACATAGATTTAATACAAGCACTGAGTGAGCTAAAGGAGGAGTACCGGTCGTCTCTCATTTTATTTTACTATCAGGACCTACCTATTGTAGAAATTGCTAAGATGCTAGGCGTCCCAGACAATACAGTCAAAACCTATCTTCATAGAGGAAAAAAACAACTAAAACAAAAGTTAGGAGGTAGAAAATATTATGAAGGAGAAATTGTTTCATGAAGAAGCGAATAAAATACATGTACCAAAAGAAGATGTATTAGCAGCCATTAGCGTTGGAATTGAAAAAGGGGAAAGAGAAAAAAAGACGAAACCTTTAAAAAGAAAATCCTTCATCCTAACGGCCGCAGCAAGTGTATTAATTGGTTCAAGTTTAGTAGTTCCCTCAATCTCTCATGTGTTAGCAGAAGCACCTATTGTGGGAGGATTCTATGAAAAGTTTAATGATGTAGTAGGTAGAAATCTAGAATCACAACAGTTAATTACTGAATTAGATGAAAAAGCAACAAGTCGGGGAATTGATGTCGCGATTACTAGTTCTTACTTCGATGGTGCAGTAGTTGGTGTGACATTTGATGTAAAAGGAAAGATTAGAAAAGATAGAGATGGAAATGTAATTGGACTTTATGAAATTTTTAATGGGGATAGCCGGATATCAGAGACAAAAGAGTTAGTATACCTGCAAGAAACGAAGGATGGTTGGACTGGTCAAATCCAAATAAGCTATCCATATTCGGATCTGTCAGAAGATACAACGCTGCCACTTACTTTTATGAGCTTTGGTAACAAGGAAGGTACGTGGAAGTTTGATGTTCCAATTAAGCAATTGCCGTATGAAGAGGTGGATTTAGATAAAGTTAGTGAAAGTTCAACTGAAGGTTTGAACGTGAAATTTAATACACTGATAAAAGGAAATGCATCAGCTGCTATAGATTATTCCTTTTCGTTCCCAAGAGAAAAGGCGAATGTTTCCCTTGAGATCTATGATGATAAACAAGATCCAATTCATCAGACAACAAATCAGAGGATGGATAAACAAAAGGGAAGAGTGACAATTCTAAAGAATATACAAGAGGTGTCAGATTATATTGAAGTATATCCCAAAATAAGTTTTCAAGAAGATGATCGATTTCTTACATTAGACCAATCATCTCCTATTGAGATTAAATCAAATAGGCATGGCCATTCATTTAAGATAGAGGAAATGAAGGTGACAGGGGATCAATTTATCATAGATTTCCAAGTGAACAACGGTGAGAGAAAAGGGAGAGAGTTTATGTTGTTTCATAGTTTTGCGCGAACCGATGTAACGCTTGTTAAGGAAAGTAGAAAAGAAATATATGAAGAACCACTTGAACATACTATAGAAGTTCTCGATAAAAAGGCACTTCGTTTTAGAAGTAAATTTGATCTAGAAAATATAAGTGATTTTAAAAAGAATGATTATGTTGTACGTGTCAGATTGAATTCGCTCATTTCAAACATCCCTCTCGAATTAGAGCCAATTAAAATAGACTTAAAATAACTTTTAACACCTGAATTCTGTTCAGGTGTTTTTTCTGCTTGAAAAAAATTAAGAGAATCTTAAGATTTATCCTCAATAACTATTAAGATTTACTTTTTATAATAAAAATACTTCCAAATATAAACATGATAAAATCTAGAAAGGAGAGTGAGCGAAGATGAATGTAAATTATTCCGTTTTAGTAGTGGATGATGATAAAGAAATAAGAGATGCAATCGAAATCTATTTAAAAAATGAAGGAATCAAAGTGATTAAAGCAAAAGATGGCATAGAAGCGATTGAGCTATTACACGAACATGAAATCCACCTTATATTATTAGATGTGATGATGCCACGGTTAGACGGAATTGCGACAACGTTTCGTATCCGTGAAAGTAAAAACATCCCTATTATTATTTTGAGTGCCAAAAGTGAGGATACGGACAAAATACTTGGCCTTCAGGTGGGAGCAGATGATTACATCACAAAGCCTTTCAACCCAATGGAGTTACTAGCACGAGTTAAATCTCAGCTAAGGCGGTATGTCTCACTAGGTACATATGAAGCAAAAGAGAAGGTAATAGATTTGAATGGGCTGACACTAGACCAGGCCGCAAAGGAAGTGAAGGTTCACGGTGAGATTGTAAAGCTGACTCCAATTGAGTACAAAATCGTAGAGTTACTTATGCTTCACGCCGGGAGAGTTTTTTCAATTGATGATATTTATGAACGGGTATGGAAAGAACAAAGCTACAATGCTGAAAACACAGTAGCAGTTCATATTCGGAAAATACGTGAAAAAATAGAAATTGACCCGAAAAATCCGAGATATTTAAAGGTGGTATGGGGAATTGGATACAAAATGGAAAAGTAGAACTCTACTGTTTGGTCTGTTATTTTTATTCACTTTTGGAGTGAGTAGTTTATTAGTTGGCCTTTTTGAAGGACATCGTTATATAGAAAAAAGTTACTTTGATACCGATCAATTTTACGATGAATACAATCACTTTCTTATGCTCTTACAGCAGTATGAGTTAAATGTGATTCCGGACGAAGAAATTAAAAAATCTATTACTGTTTCAACTGAGGAAATAGAAGAATATCGTACTCGTAATGGGAATTTAAGTGATCAAATTTTCAATATAAAAGATACGTATGATTATAGAATTAAGGATGCAAAGGATTCAGGTAACCAGGATATAGCGGATGTACTGATCTCAGAGAGGGATAAAGAGATTGAGGACATTACTAAAGTCTTTAACAATGAGGAATATGTGATTGCAAAGATTAAAAAGGAAAAAGAAGAATCTGTCGAAGATTACTTCAATCAATATAAGCATAACATCGTCGAGTTTGAAAGCTATCAAAGTGCATATAAGTATTTCTTAACAAATGTAAAAACTGGGGAAGTCTTCACAAATATGAACATCAAAAGCTTAGATGACTTTTCAGATAAAGGATTACTGCATATACACCAGTATAATCGGGAAGCTGGATTTCTTTCAACACAGGACGGAAGCGTAATTTGGAATGATGTAGAAGTAAAGAAGTCCGGGTTATTTGAAGGTAAGATTGGTGTGGTAGATAGGGCAGGTACGATCGTCACAGGACAATATGAGAACTACGGAAAACAGCAGATGTTCTTTCTGATTTATGTTGCATTAGGAATAATTTCACTGCTAGTTAGTTTGTATTTATTTAAGAAAAAGAGTGGGTTACATCGATTATTTAAGGAAAATTGGAATGAGATGTACAATAAATTGCCTATTGATGTGAAATTCGGATTGTTCATTGCATCTCTACTGGCTACATGGATGAGCTTATTTATTATTGGTGATACGCTACACTATTCTGGTCATGTCTATGAAACGATTGTTGGTCTATTCTTCATCACAGTGGTTATCACCTTACTAATAGTTGCGATGGTAATTCAAGGAAACTTTTTATTCACTCGTTATAAGGATATTTCTTATATTACACATGACTGGCCAAAGAGTTTGGTGTATAAACTGTATATAATTTGTAAGGAAGCCTTTCTAATAAAAAAACTCGGTACTCAATTTTTTATTTTATTACTCGTTGTCTTTGGTTTAGGAGGGATAACGGCAGCATGTATTGTTGCTCCATGGTTTGTCATTGTGCTTATTCCAATTGTAGTTGTGGTGGCTCCGTTTATTTTCATCATGATCAAGCAGTTAAGTTACTTTAATAAAATTATGATCGCGACTGGGGACATTGCGAATGGAAATCTTGCTTCTGATCTTCCTGTCAAAGGGAAATCCACATTGGCAAATCATTCGGCGCATATTAATCAATTAAGACATGGAGTCAAAACATCAAAGCAAGAACAGGTAAAAAGTGACCGGCTAAAAACGGAGTTAGTCACGAATATCAGTCATGATTTACGTACTCCATTAACTTCCATTATTTCGTATACAGACTTATTAAAAAATCCAGACTTAGTTGAGGAAGATCGCAGAGCCTATATTGACATTATTGATCGGAAGGCAGACAGATTAAAGGTGTTAATTGATGATTTGTTTGATGTTTCTAAGATGGCAAGTGGAAATATGGAATTAGAGAAAAAAGAAGTCGATATCGTACAGCTTCTGCAGCAATCATTAGCTGAACGCGATGATACGATTCAAACATCGGGACTGGATTTCAGAGTGCAAAAGCCAGATTATCCAATTATTGTTACTGTAGACGGACAGAAAATATGGAGAGTATTTGATAATCTGCTAGGTAATATAACGAAATACTCGTTAGAAGGTACGAGAGTATACATTTCTCTGAGAGAATTAGAAAATCAAATTGAGATTATCTTTAAAAATGTAACAAAATATGAACTGAGTGAGAATGTAGATGAGCTCTTTGAACGGTTTAAACGGGGAGATGCTTCACGTAATACAGATGGCTCAGGATTAGGGCTGGCCATTGCTAAATCCATTATTGATATACACGATGGGTCATTAGAGATAGAGGTAGATGGCGATTTATTTAAAGTAATTGTAAAAATACCAAAATAATTCTTTATTCGGAAGGGCTGAAATACACCCTTCCTTTTGTGTGTCCATTGTGAGGAAGGTTCATCGATGTAAGAAGCTTGTAGGCTGTGTCCTTTGACTGAATATGTACAAACTTACGAAATTGTTCATTATTTATAGTAGGCGATAGAAGTAGAAAAGAATCCTGTATGGCCTTCACGTGTGCTTCTTTGGAAGTCTTCATGCAAGTGGAGCATAGCCATCTCCCTTTTAACCTATTCATCGGTATAGCTTGGCAATGAGGGCATTGGACACCTGTTATAATCTCAGAATCATTTATTTGATAGGATGTTTGAAGGGAAAAGGTAGGAGTGTTATGATGCTTTACTAGATTCTTACTAAGTCTTTTTATGGTTTTTGCGGTGGATATTGGGTTTGGATACATCTCTTTCATTGTCTCTATGTATTCGAGTAAATGTTCGGCATGGATAACCATCTTTTTAACTTCTGAATCTCTTGTGTGATCAGTTTGAATAACTGAAGAAGGATGGCTCAGAACAACAACAGCTTCAATTGGCATCGTTATTTTGAACTTTCCCTTGATCCATTCATGTAGTTGCGATCTTAATCTATAGGCTTGCGATATCGGATCCGGGAAACCCTCTTTTATATCTCCTTTTGTTCGTATGAATTGCTTATGAAAACGGTCAAAAAATAACATTCCAGCAATATTTTTCACTTCAATAATAAGGGCGAAATTAGATGAAAGTAATAGAATATCAATCTGAAAAATCTTGTTATCTAGGGGTAGGCGAAGATCGTACACAATGTAGAAGTCATTGTCAGGCATGGAGGATAAGTGGTAACTTACAGCAAGTTCCCCCCTGTATCCAGCAGTTCTTCGTCGTAACTCTTCTTTTATTTGTAGAGATTTGGGATGGTTCTGAGGAATTCGTCTTAATAAAGCTTCAAGCGCAGTAACTTTTAATGGTTTCGTGCAAGCTTTTATAATCAAATGCATCTTCTCCTTTCAAAATACTAACTATTATTCTGTTTAATGAAGTCTACTCCTGCTAGGGATTGTGTATTTCGCTATTTTTTTCTTTTTTTCGCTATTATTATGATAATCTCGTCGTGATAATAATAATTTCTGTGTTTTTCTTAATATTTTCGCTATTCCAATAAAATCATCTAAAATTGGAGAAATATGTTAACATAAATAAAAGAGGGGGATGAAGAAATGACGCAAGAACCTATCTTATCACTAAAAGATTTAACTAAACGATACGATCATAAGCTAGTGCTAAATAATATCAATTTGGATGTATACAAAGGACAAGTTATCGGATATATTGGCCCGAATGGAGCAGGAAAGAGCACAACAGTTAAAATCATGCTCGGATTAGTATCAGACTACTCTGGGCAAGTGAAAATATTCGGATCAGATATAAGTGATGGTGATATTGAGTATAAGAAGAAGGTTGGGTATGTACCTGAAACTGCCGAAGTATATGATGCACTGACAGCTATTGAATATTTAACGTTTATTGGTCAACTGTATGGAATGGAGAAAGCAAAAGTAGAGCAAAAGGCAACCTCGCTCATGAAGCAATTTGGTTTAGAGTCTGTCTATCATTCTCGTATCTCTTCGTTTTCAAAAGGAATGAAACAAAAGGTATTGATCATTTCGAGTCTACTGCATAATCCTGATCTAATTTTCTGGGATGAACCATTGAGTGGGCTTGATGCAAACAGTGTCATGATTGTAAAAGAACTACTGGCACAGCTGGCAGGGAGCGGGAAAACTATTTTTTATTCCTCACACATTATGGATGTTGTAGAAAAAATATCAAACCGAGTTGTCCTGCTCACAGATGGAAGAATCGTGGCAGATGGAAGCTTTGAAGAGTTACAAAAACAAAGCACTGAAGGAACATTGGAAAAAATCTTTAATCAGCTGACTGGATTTACTAACCATAAACAAATTGCTGAAGACTTTGTTTCCATCGTTCAAGAGGTATAGAGATGAATGAGTTCAAATCGTTACAGTTCTTGGATTATTTTGCACGTATCTTTCTGAAATGGGGAATTGACTATCCTATGATGAGGGAAATGGTGAAGATCAAGCTCATCATGGATCAGCGAAGTGTTCCCACAATCTTCCAACAAAATAATAAGAAGAAAGACGGTAACTTCTTTATTAAATCGTTATGGTTATATGCCCATTATGGACTTGTACTAATACCCTTTTTACTAATAGAAGAGAATTATATTTTTTCAATGAGTATATTTATAGGAATTAGTATGTTCCTAGTCATGACATCCATGATTTCTGACTTTTCTACAGTGTTATTGGACTTAAGAGATAAACATATACTCGGTACAAAACCTATTACTCATAGGACGATTAGCGCAGCAAAATTTATTCACATATCCTTTTACATGTTTTTTCTGACTACAGCAATTACTCTTATCCCCATTGCAGTTGGAATAATAAAACATGGGGTAATATTTGGGTTTATTCTAATCATAGAGCTTTTCTTAATGAATTTGTTTATCTTGGTTTTGACAGCCTTCATGTATTTAGCCATATTAAGGTTCTTCGATGGAGAAAGGCTTAAGGATATGATTAATTATATTCAGATCCTTTTATCCGTTGCTTTATTTGTTGGTTATCAAATGGTCATTAGATCGTTTGATCTTGTGGATATCGATATTCATTATCGCTTTCAAGTTTGGCATTTCTTCTTACCACCGTTTTGGTTTGCGGCAGTCTATGAATTTATATTAAATGGTCATAGAGAATACTATTTTATAATTTTTTCATTGATGGCAGTGTTCATACCATTGGTCTCTTTTATGATGTATATAAAGCTTATGCCTGTATTTGAACAAAACCTAGAAAAGCTATCATCTCATAGTGTAGGTAAGAAGAAGAGACGTGTATCAATCAGTTCATGGTTTGCGAATATCGTAACGACAGTAAAACAAGAAAAGGTAATTTATCACTTTGCCATTAAAATGATGAAAACTGAAAGGGAGTTCAAGCTTAAGGTCTATCCACCATTAGTCTTCTCTATCTTCTTTCCATTTCTATTTTTATTTAACGAACTTAGATATACATCATTTGATGAAGTAGTGAACTCTAGATATTACTTTAATATCTATTTTAGTTTACTAGCTATTCCATCCGTTATCTCCATGTTAAGGTATTCGGGAAACTACAAGGGATCATGGATTTTCTATGCCTTACCTATTCAGGATGAAGCAGTTATTCATAAAGGAACGTTAAAAGCATTCTTAATGAGTTTATTTCTGCCAATCTATTTAGTATTGGCCACGATCTTTACGATATTGTTCTCAGTTTCCATTATTCCCGATCTTCTAATTGTATTATTTGTTGCTCTATTATACACAGTTGTATGTTTCAAGGTATTAAATAAGAGGGAGTATCCCTTTTCGGAACCTTTTGAAGTAGCGGGGCAGAGTGAAGGGGTTAAGGTATTTCTGTTGTTTGTTTTAATAGCTGCATTTGCAGGGATTCATTTTATGGTCGGTTCATTTCAGTATGGAAAGTATATGTATATCATTGTTTTATTTCTGCTTAATTTGCTGGGATGGAAAATTGGCTTCAAAAGAAATAAAGTGCAACCAACATAAATACAGAGCGCATGGATACATTGCTGTCCATGCGCTGTTGATTTTCATACAGTTCCTTTTAATTAGTTTGTAGACTTTGTTTTTATAATCTTAGCATATTGTTCAATTTCGTTAAGTATTCTTGCTCTTCCCTTTTCACTTTGGGTCCATTTAGTAGGTACAATATCTCTATGATCCTGCAGTGGTAATATGTCTAGTACTTTATCATTATTTGCATACATGCTTGCTAATAAGAAAAACCGCTTACAAAAAAACGACTTTCCAGCTAATAAAATTTTAGTATGACTAGAGTTGTTTAGATACGCAAATGCTGATTGAATAACTCCTTCTACTCCTGCTGTTACATTAGTACTGATCGTAATGGGTAGTATCTTTTCCTTTTCAATACCTTCTTCTATTAATAGAGGTGCATAAAAGTCGTACTCATTACATTCTAGGAACGTATTATATACGTTAGGAATCATAATGAAATTAGCACCATAACGTCTATAGTACTCTAAAAATTGGCCATTTAATTCAGGAAAATGACCTGGGTGATATACGATCACATCAGGGTGTTCAAAATGGTGATAGCGATCCATAAATACAAGTTCATCTATTAATTTGATTGTTACATTATTCACTATAGAACTTCCTCTCCTAACGTTCTAGTAACTATTCCCCCACAACCTCACTCATCAGTGCATGTACATTATCAAAGGGGTCTTTAAAGAACGTCATCCAAGTTTGGGTATTTCCCATTTTTGCAACAAGGTGAGGCTGGTCGTTAAATTCAATTCCCATTTGCTTATAATTTTGAAAGGATGTTTCGATATCTTCTACCTTAAAGTAAATAACGGAGCTTGAATGTTGGTACTGTTCCTGCTCTGGGAGGCTTAGTAGCAATCGTATGCCGTTTGCCTCAAAGAAAGCCATACTCTCAGTATTAAATAAAAGAGGCAAGCCTAACTTCTCTTTGTAAAAGCTAATCGCAACACCTACATCCGTAATTGGAACAGCAATTTGACTTATTCCTTGTATCATCCAAAATCCCCCATTTATTAATCTATTAACCTTATCTTATTACAAAATCAGTAAACTGAATAGGGAATATTAGGAAGTCTGTGGAAATGTACGAATTCCACAAGAGATAAAACCTCATTCATAAGCGTATACAATAAAAATTGGACGATAAAGTATTAGTAACTCTTTTTAAGTAGTCCAAGAAATAAGTATTCTGTAATTAAACATGCTAACATTGTTCCATATACTGAAAGTATAGAGTTCACAGGAACTAGTGTAGATTAAGAAACTTCTCAAGCGGAGGGTGTTTGCATATATAGATTGATTAATTGAATAGAAACCTCTATAATTTTCCTATTATTGCAAGAGTAAAGGTGTGAGCAGAAGAAAATGATACGAAGGTTTTTTACGTACTATATTCCACATAAAAAATTGTTTATGTTAGATTTTAGTAGTGCTGTGTTTGTTGCTTTGTTAGAGCTGGCGTTTCCTCTTGCGGTGCAGTGGTTTATTGATTCCCTGCTACCATCACAAGATTGGCCGGCCATTGTTTGGGTGAGTATCGGATTGTTAGCACTATATGTTATCAGTACATTTTTACAGTTTGTCGTGAACTACTGGGGTCATAAGCTCGGTATTAATATTGAAACGGATATGAGGCAGGAGTTATTCCAACACGTTCAGAAGCAATCATTTCGTTTCTTTGATAATACAAAAACAGGCCATATTATGAGCCGAATTACGAATGATCTGTTCGATTTAGGGGAGCTTGCACACCATGGCCCTGAGGATCTGTTTATTGCTGTGATGACATTCATCGGTGCATTTTGGATTATGTTAACGATTAATGTGAAACTAGCGTTGGTTGCGATCATTGTTGTTCCCTTTTTAATTTTACTGATTATCTTCTCTAACCTAAAAATGAACATAGCATGGAAGAGAATGTACAGTGACATTGCAGATGTAAATTCTCGGGTTGAAGATAGTGTGTCTGGTGTACGTGTTGTTCAATCTTTTACGAATGAAAAATACGAAATTGCTAGATTCTCTAAAAATAATCAAAGATTCCGCCAAGCAAAACTCAATGCGTATAAAATTATGTCATTTAGTTCATCAGGTATTTATATGATGACAAGGATGATTATTCTTTCAGTATTGGTTTACGGAGCTTGGTTAAGCTTTTCTGGTGAACTATCACATGGAGCTTTAGTTGGTTTTATCTTATATGTAAATGTCCTATTAAAGCCAATTGATAAAATTAGTGCCATAATGGAACTGTATCCAAAGGGAATGGCAGGTTTTAAAAGATTTACAGAATTAATGGATACAGAGCCTGATGTACAAGATAAAAAGAATGCAGTCGATGTTGTTTCTTTACGTGGGAATATAACATTTGACCATGTTGGCTTTCGTTATGATGAACATAAACGAGTGTTAGACAATATTAATTTAACAATTTCAGCAGGAGAGACGGTTGCATTTGTGGGTCCATCTGGTGCAGGTAAGACAACGATTTGTAGTTTAATTCCACGTTTTTATGATGTAAACAAAGGTTCAATTGCCATTGATGGTATGGATGTCCGAGATATGACGAAACGTTCACTGCGTTCTCAAATCGGTATTGTTCAGCAGGATGTCTTTCTATTTACCGGTACGTTAAAAGAAAACATTGCTTACGGCATGTTGAATGCTACAGATGAAGAAATTGCAGATGCTGCAAAGAAAGCACATTTAGAGGATTTCATTTCTTCATTACCTTTGGGATATGAAACTCAAATTGGTGAAAGAGGTCTTAAGCTTTCAGGAGGACAAAAGCAGAGAATTGCGATTGCCTGAATGTTTCTCAAAAACCCGCCAATTTTAATTTTAGATGAAGCCACTTCGGCATTAGATACGGAAACAGAACTCATTATTCAACAGGCGTTGACCGAGCTGGCCAAGGACCGTACTACATTAATTATTGCGCATCGACTAGCTACTATTCGCAATGCGGATAAAATAGTTGTTGTGACAGAAGATGGTATTGCTGAAGAAGGAAACCATGAAGAATTAATTGAGAAAGGTGGGATTTTTGCGAATCTCCACCGTGTTCAATATCAATAATACAAAAAGCCATAACCGACAATGAAGGTTATGGCTTTTCATTGTTCTGTGGCTATATACATAATCATTGTCTATCTGATTAGTCATCTATAATTGTTCAAGTTGTTTGAATGAAATGAATTCAAGAAGCGTGTCTATTGGAAAAATAACGCTCTTTTGCGAAAACAGCCATGTTCTAAAAAGATGTTGAAAATGATAGGATAATATCTACATAATATATGTAATCTAAGTGCAAAAAGGGATTGTTAAAGGTAATGGCTGATCTGTTTCGTACATTTGAACAAGCAATTAGAAGACTTCCACACAAATCTAAATATGATAAGAAGGACTTGTTAACACCAGATTTTTTAATGAAAGAGAATAACAAGTTGAAAATGTACTACTCTCCTCATAATGAATATGTAAATGTAGAAGCGAAGGTTGTAATCGTAGGCATTACACCAGGTTGGTTCCAAATGGAAAAGGCAGTCAGACTAAGTAAGACGTACATAGAGAACGAAATGCCAATTCAGGAAATCTTAAGGCTTGTAAAGAGAGAATGCAGATTTGCTGGAATGATGAGAAAGAACCTGATTGAGATGTTGGAAGAGCTTGGTTTGCATCAGTATTTGAAGATTGAACGTGCTGCAGATTTATTTGAACAGGCAGATGAATCTTTACATACTATTTCGTTATTAAAATATCCGGTTTTTCTAGGTGAACAAAATTATACAGGACATCAGCCGCCGATTCTGCAATTTAAGGAAGAGATAGATCAAACCGTTCAGACAGATGTAGTATCGTTAGACGGTCCGCTTATTATTCCTTTAGGTAGAGCAGTGGAGACTGTGCTAAACCTGTATATAAAGGAAGAAATCATCTCAAAAGAGCAATGTTTACTAGGGTTCCCGCATCCTTCTGGAGCAAACGGACACCGTCATAGGCAATATGAACAAGAGAAGGAAAGGTTAAAGATACAAATAAAGCAATTCTTTATGTAGGCTCTTTTCTAAAACTTTGTTGCTTTTTTATAATTATTCTGGGTGTAAATCCAGTTTTAGAAGTAAACATGAGGATTGATTAGAAAAGAACAACTCTCTTTATGTTATAGAAGAATCTAGATACTAAGGTAAAAATCCGGTTTTTGGGATTTTTACGAAAAGCAACAATTTATGCGAAAACAGCTTTATGTAAGAGATAAGGGAAGGAGAGGCGAATGAGAGAAAAGATATATGAGCCATACGACGTGATTGAGACCTGTTTATTAGCTGGAAAGATTATGTTACAAAGTGGGGCGGAGACATATAGAGTGGAAGATACGATGATACGTATAGCAGCCTCATATGGTATAGACCAAGCACATAGCTATGTAACGCCTACAGGTATATTATTTTCTATTGATGGTGTTGAGCCAACAAAGCTCGTTCGGATTGTGGAGCGTTCTACTGATCTACAAAAGGTTACACAAGTAAACGGGATATCGAGAACGATTAGTACCGGGGTGTTATCACCAAATGAAGCGATTCAACAGCTAAAAGAAATTGAGAGGGAGCCTCATGCGTATCCTGTCTGGATACAGATTATTGCGGCAGCCGTTTCTAGTGGTTGTTTTATGCTTATGTTTAAAGGTGATTGGACTGATTTTATTCCTGCTTGTATAGCAGGAGGAGCAGGGTTTGCTTGTTTATTGTATTTTAACCATCTATTAAAAGTTAAATTTTTTGCAGAGTTTTCTGCTTCACTTGTGATAGGGCTTGTCTCATTTTTATTTATCACTCTTGATGTAGGGAAAGAACTGGATAAAATAATCATAGGGTCTGTGATGCCATTAGTACCAGGATTGTTAATAACGAATGCTATTCGTGATTTAATGGCTGGGCATCTTGTTTCTGGAATATCAAAAGGTGCTGAAGCATTTTTAACGGCCTTTGCAATCGGTTCTGGAATTGCAACAGTATTATCGTTATTTTAGGCTGTTTTCGTATAGACTGTTGCTCTGTGTAAAAATCCCAAAACCCGGATTTTTACCATACTATATAGTTACTACTATACATAAAGAGAGTTGCTCTTTTCTAATCTAACCTCAGGTTTACTTCTAAAACTGGTTGTACATCCAGAATAATTGAACTAAAAGCAACAAGGTTTTAGAAAAGAGCCTTATTTTAAGGAGGAAGTAAAATGATTGTACAAGTGATAACAAGTTTTATTGCATCTGCCTCCTTTGCTATCTTGTTTAATGCACCGAAAAATTCTTTAATCAAATGTGGCTTCGTCGGGATGGTAGGGTGGTTTACCTATACCTTGTTAACAATGTTAAAGGTGGATGTCGTAATGGCAACCTTCGCTTCTTCCTTATTTATTGCACTGATCAGTCAATTTTTTGCAAAACGGTATCGTACACCGATTATCATTTTTAGTGTTGCGGGAATTATTCCACTCGTCCCAGGTGGATTAGCTTATGATGCGATGAGAAATTTTGTGATTAATGATTACGAACTGGCTATGCAGCTAGCAGCTAAAGCATTTATGATATCAGGAGCTATCGCAATCGGAATTGTCTTTTCAGAAGTAATTAATCAATTGTCACGAAAAAGAGAAAAACAAATAAATACACCATAAAGGGGATGTGCATTTTTTGAGTAATTTACATACAGTAAAGTTAGAGAGTAAACATTTACATGCATCATTTAGTCAGCAGTATGAGCCAATTTTAACTGTACAATCAGGAGATACGCTTATCGTCACGACACCAGACATTGCATTTGGATTTTCTGAAGAAAAGGGAATGGAAAGAATTCAATATCATTCTAAGGAAAAAGAAGCAGGTTGGGGTCATCCAATGATTGGACCCATAAAAGTGGAAGAGGCACGGCAAGGTATGACGCTAGAAGTGACTCTACATGAAATTGAAACAGGATGGTATGGTTGGAATTGTGCAGGAGGAAAGAAAAGTTGGCAAAATGAAGTGCTTGGTATCTCGGGAACGGATGAAGTAAAACTAGATTGGAATCTGGATAGAGAAAGAAAAATTGGTACAACAACAGTTGGAAAACAGCGTATGTCAGTCACATTACAGCCATTTATGGGGGTATTAGGAGTTGCTCCAGGCGAATCAGGTATTCATTCGACAACACCTCCAAGACGAGTTGGAGGTAATATTGATTGCAAGGAATTAGTCAGTGGTAGTACGCTGTATCTTCCAATAGAAGTAGATGGAGCTCTATTTTCCATTGGTGACGGACATGCAGCGCAAGGAGACGGAGAAGTATCTGGACAGGCAATTGAATGTCCGATGAATAAGGTCACTTTTTCATTAAAGGTAAGAGATGATATGGTTATTGATTTTCCAAGAGCGAATACTCCATCTGGCTGGTTAACATTTGGTTTTCATGAGGATTTAAATGAAGCAACAGCCATTGCACTTCAAGGAATGATTACGCTCATACAAGAGCAATATCAAGTGTCAAAGACAGAAGCAACGGCTCTCGCAAGTGTTGTTGTGGATTTAAGAATTACCCAGGTCGTTAATTCAGTAAAGGGCGTTCATGCCGTATTACCACATGGTGCTATAAGATAGTCTGCCTGGAAATTACAGGACAGTAATGTTTTTTACTTGTAGTTTTATGAATTCTGTATAATAATCGCTTTATGATTTACAAATAAAAAGGCTGCCTTGGAGTGGCTATATAGAGAGGGAGTAGAAATGAAAATTCGAGTATCTGCAGTTCAATATCATTTACACACAATCCAATCTTTTGAAGAGTTTGCAAACCAATGTGAACATTATGTAAGAACGGCTTCTGAATATGAATCAGAGTTTGTTTTATTTCCAGAGTTTTTTACAACTCAGTTATTATCAATCGGGAGTAACCAAGGAACAACGTTAACCATTAACGAATTGCCAGGTTTTACAGACCAATATCGTACGTTGTTTTCTAGATTAGCCGTAGAGTATAAGATGCATATTATTGGTGGCACTCATGTTGTATCAAAAGGTGATAAATTATATAATGTAGCACACCTTTTCTACCCTAATGGTGAAATTGGTGAGCAGGCGAAGCTTCATATTACTCCAACAGAAGTAACTGGCTGGAATATGGCAGCAGGGGACGCTTTTCAATTATTTGATACTGAGAAAGGTAGAATTGCGATTCTTACTTGTTATGATATTGAATTTCCAGAAATTGTTCGAATTGCGAAAGCCAAAGGAGCTGACGTTATTTTCTGCCCTTCATGTACGGATGACAGGCACGGTTTCCACCGTGTACGCTATACGAGCCATGCACGTGCGATTGAGAACCAAGTCTATGTTGTGTTAACTGGAACAGTAGGTTCCCTGCCAACTGTCGATTTCATGCGTGCGAACTTTGGTCAGGCTGCTATCATTACACCGAATGACATCCCTTTCCCGCCGAAAGGACTATTAGCTGAAGGTGAACTGAACAACGATATGATTGTAACAGCTGATTTAGATTTAAATTTATTATATGATGTAAGAGAAAAAGGCTCTGTTACAACGTGGAGAGACAGACGAACAGACCTATATACAGACTGGGACGACGTAAAAGTAAAGAGATAACCGGGAGGATTTCAAGTGGAATATAAACGCATCACAACTATAGAAGACCCATTATTTAAAAAGTTACATGATTTGATGTCTACCATTTTTCCTAAAGAAGAAGTGCTTGAATACTCACTTTGGAAAGAGCCGCTTGAGGATCCAAGTATCCGAGTATTTGTTAGTGTTCATGAAGGAGAGGTAGTCGGTGCTACCGAATACAGATATTATCCTGACTGGAACATTGCAATGACGGACTTTACAATCATCGGAAAACCTGGTTTAGGAATTGGACACTTCCTTGCAACAGAACGTATGAAAGACCTCAAAAAGCTTGCGAATGAAAATGGAAAAGAACTTGCAGGCATGTTTGCTGAAATTTATGATCCATATAAGGTAGACGGATCTAAATTCGAAGGCAACGATTTAATGAATCCTTTCGTGCGTAGAGAAGTGTTATCGCATTTAGGTTATAAACGTCTAGACTTTTCATATGTTCACCCATCTTGGGAAAACAATGGAGCTGCCGTTTCAGGCTTAGACCTCGGCTATATGCCACTAAACGGGGAGCAACAGAGTGTTCAAGCAGCCTTAATTGTAAACTTTTTAACAACGTATTATACAGTTCTGTCAAATAAGCCCAAAGAGTGGATTGACATGATTGACCACTTGAAGCAACAAGAGCACGTTACACTATTGCCACTATAAATATAAGAGACTGGGACATTAAATTTCAGTTAATAAATAAACCCGAACTATTAGGTGATATTTTAATAAATCTCTTGCCTGATAATTCGGGTCTTTATTTGTTATAAATAGATTAGTTGATTCTGGATGTGCATACTATTATTTAAAATCCATAGTGGAATGGAGTGAAAGCCACTCGACTCCTGTGGGAGATAGAGGAAAGGCTGAGACTCATGCAGGCGGAGCCGAGGAGGCTCAGATTCCTCCCCATGGTACCCGGCGAGTGGCTGTAGCGCAATGTAACGAACATCTTCTTCCAACCTATCTCATTAAAGTGCACGAATAATATTTTAGATATTGATCGTCTTTGATTGAAGATGAAAGAGTTATGTTCCAGCCTCTGTACTTTTTAGAAAAATTAGATTCTACTACCAGTTCCTTTCCATTATAATGGAGAAGATGTTTGTATCCAGTTATGTAAGGGGGAGCTATAGATGAGTCGGCACAAGGATGAAGGGTTACATACGAACTTTTCAAAAGATATGAGTTATGGAGATTATTTGAAATTAGATTCAATTCTTGATAGCCAGGACCGGTTATCCAATCATCATGATGAAATGATGTTTATTGTGATTCATCAAACAAGCGAACTATGGATGAAGCTTATCATTCATGAAATGGTTGAAGCAAAAGCGTTCATTGAAAAAAATGATTTGGAACCGGCTTTTAAAATGCTGGCTAGAGTTTCTAGAATTCAAGAACAGCTCATAGGTTCATGGGATGTATTATCGACACTAACACCCTCAGAATATATGGAATTTAGAGATCGATTAGGAAAATCTTCTGGTTTTCAGTCACACCAAAATAGAATGATTGAGTTTTTACTGGGTGCAAAGAGAGAAGATGTACTGTCTGTTTATCAACATGAAAAGGAAAAATACAATCAGTTGACCAACTATCTACACAGCCCAAGCATTTATGACACAGCAATTAAAGCATTAGCTATGCGAGGATTTACGATAGATTCTGAATACTTACAAAGAGATTGGTCCAAGCAATACCAATACAATGAAAGTGTAGAAAAGGCGTGGCTAGCTGTCTATAAAGATGTAAAGAAACATTGGGATTTATATGAGTTAGCCGAAAAATTGGTTGACGTTGAGACTAGGCACCAAAAGTGGCGATACAGTCATATGTTGACAGTTGAGCGTATCATTGGAAATAAAAGAGGTACGGGTGGTTCTTCGGGAGTTGACTATTTAAAGCGAGTGTTAGATCATCGGTTTTTTCCTGAGTTATGGAGTATTCGAACACAGCTTTAAAGGTGAGATTCCTCAGTTGTTTTTAGTTAATAGAAGGAAGATTCTCCTTCGCAAAAAATTAGAATTAATTGCCTATAACTATGTAATAGAGTCCATGCTATAATAAATTTGTCGAAATTTGACGCATCATACTGAAAAATAGTGTGGTGCGTTTTTTATGTATAGCGGGAGGCTACGGTTCATGTCAATAAAGAGGAAAATTTCCTTAACCTTTACTTTGTTAGTCATGATTATTTTAATCATATCTAACTATTTACAATACATTCATTCCAAAGATCAACTGTTAGATTCAATTGAAAGAGAAATTAATCTCGTTACTGAAGAAGTTACTTTTCAAATAGAAAATGCACAAAACGGCTCCTTATATGTCGAGAACATGATTGCAAGAGAATTACGTACAGCCTCAATTGCAGCGTTAAAATCATTACCACCCAGGCATGAAGAGATAACAAATGAACAACTTGTTCAAATTGCAAAAGAATTAAATGTATCTCATATTACACTCTTTGTAAAAACAGAGGATGATATTGTAGGTGTTAAATCTACTGATTCTCATGAGATAGGACTTGGAACAAAGGAATGGGATTATTGGTATACAGCATTTCAACAATTATTTGCATTAGAACCGGTTACAGTAAAAGAAGGCTTAACGTTACCTCATTACTGGTCAGGTCCCATTGAAATAGCGTCTAGTAATCCGGATCATACGGATAAATGGGGCTATTATTATGATGGTACAACCAATTACATTATCAATCCTTACATGCGAGATAAAGAAGTGCTTGAATATGAAGAGAAGTTTGGGCCTGTGAAGGTAATGAACAAATTTACGAATAAGCTCGATGGAATAGTAGAAATTACCGTATTCAACCCTGCATCGTTCGGTAAAGGCGATGCAACAGTAACGATAAACGGTAATCAATTTATAAAGATTTCTGATGAGCCAATATGGTATGGGTCATACAAGTATGAAAATACGGATATGGACAGGGACTATATTCAAAAAACATCGAAAACTGGCAAATCTGAGAAATATATGGAGTCTCTCATAGGAAAGGATATACAAAAAACATTTATACCTGTGAAAGATGAGGAGCAATCGTATGTAATAGGTATTGCCTATGATTATGACATTGTTCAACAACAGCTCACTCAGGATTTATGGGATCATATCGGATTATTACTAATCTCCATGGCATTTGTCTTTATAGCAAGTTCATTCTACTCACGTACGATCACGAAACCTATTTCATATGTCGTGGCACAAGTGAACGAAATTGCAAAAGGTAACTTTGGTAAGAGACTGCAATTAAAGCGCAATGATGAATTTGGTTTACTTGCAGAAAATGTAAATGCATTATCGGAAAGCTTAAAAATCTATACAGAAGATTTGATTAAGAGTAAGAAGATTATAGAATACCAAGCATACCATGATCCGTTAACGTCATTGCCAAACAGACGGTATATAAAAGAACAGATGATTAAAATGGAGCAAAATGCATTAGAACAGAAACAACCTATTTCAGTCATATTCCTAGATGTGGATCGCTTTAAACATGTAAATGACACGCTAGGACATAATATGGGGGATGAACTCATTATCGAAATCTCTAAGAGAGTCCTTGCATGTGTTCAACCTAAAAAGGGAATTGTGGCAAGGCAGGGAGGAGATGAATTTATCATCCTCCTAGAAAACCATAATGAGCAAGAAACGATGGAAATTGCTGAATTAATAGTAGAAACGGTAAAGCAAACTTACAAGATGGGTGATCATGAATTATATGTAAGTGCCAGCTGTGGTATTAGCATGTATCCTGAGCATTCTCGTGATATCGAAACATTAATTATGTATGCAGATTTGGCGATGTATGAAGCAAAAGATCAAGGTGGAAATAAAGCAGTCCTTTATAAAGAAAAAATGAGTGATCAAAATAAGGAACGTGCTCAAATTGAGAGTAAACTTCGAAAAGCAATTGAGGATCATAAGTTGGAAGTATATTATCAACCAAAAATCAACGCAAAGACAAATGAGGTAAATGGAGTCGAAGCATTAGTTAGATGGAATGATGAAGAACTCGGATTTGTTTCACCAGGTATATTTATCCCAATTGCTGAAGATACAGGACTGATTCAACCTTTATGGGAGCAAATTATGGAGAAATCCTGTAAACAGGTTGCTACATGGAATAAAGATAGAGATATGAAATTATCCTTATCTGTTAACTTTTCTGCAAAACAATTTCAAGATACACCCAATATTGTGGAGAAGGTTACAACGATACTAAATTGTTGTGATTTACCTCCAGAATTATTTGAAGTTGAAATTACAGAAAGCATTCTTATGTACAATACAAATGAAACCATACAAACTCTTGTTTCACTGCAATCTACTGGGATGAAAATTGCCATTGATGATTTTGGTACTGGATATTCATCTATGAGCTATTTAACATCACTGCCAGTTAACACATTAAAAATTGATCAATCCTTTATACAGGCCATAACAGAAGAATATCAAAACAGTGAGATTGCCTCGGCTATTATTAATTTAGTTAAGAGCCTCCAGTTAGAAGTTATCGCTGAAGGAGTAGAGAAGGAACATCAAAAGCAATATCTGCTAGATAACAATTGTGAAAACATGCAAGGTTTCTATTTTAGTAGGCCAATTCCTGCAGATGTTTTTGAAAATCATTATTTTCCAAGCAACAAGTAGAACCATACTCAGTAGTGCTGACAATGCTCAGCACTACTTTTTTACATTTTTTCGAATGAAGCTAGACAATGTAACAATGTTTTGTTATATTAGTAACAAATAAACGTAACAATGTTTTGTTTTGTAAGGAGATGTACAACATGGAGGAAACATATATTTCAAAGAAGGAACTTCTAGAGGTTACAGGTATTTCTTACGGCCAGTTATATCGTTGGAAGAGAATGAATATTATCCCTGAAAACTGGTTTATTAAGAAATCCAGTTTTACAGGACAGGAAACCTATTTCCCCAGAGATAAAGTACTAGAGAGGATCCAAAAAATTCTAGAGTTAAAGGATGATTATTCTCTTGAAGAACTAGCAGAATTCTTTTCCCCGAAAGCAGATCATGTGGAAATGATGACTACTTCTTTACTGACACATCATATTGTCAGTAAAGAAGTCATTCAAGCTAGTAATTACCCTCCTAATGAAAAGCTATCCTTTACTGATATTTTTTATCTGTATATGTGTGATTGGATTTCAAAGGAGTATAGGCTTTCACATGATTCACTCGTTCAGCAACTGTCATTTCTTAAAGAAGGAGACTTCGTAGCTGAGGAGGTAGAACTGGTTGCGCTGAAGAAGGAGGAAGTAAGGATTTGGTTCATCGTGGCTTCTAAAGAATTATTATTTGTAGAAGATTCTGCAACCGTACTTGTAAAAGTAAGTATAGTAGAAAAGCTAAATGAGTTAAAAACAAAGTTATCTGAAGTGACAAAATAAGGGAGGGTTTATGATGAGTATAGAAACAACAGCAAAACAAACAATTAAAATAAGTGGTTCCGGCACGGCTGGTGGCGGTCAGTATGAAGAGGTGAAAATAAGCGGCAGCGGGAAGATTAGTGGAGATATTGAGTGCCGTGAATTCAGAATTGATGGAACAGCTAAGGTAGAAGGATCCTTAACAGCAGAAGAAGTTGTGATTAATGGAACTTGTACAATTCAGCAGGACAGCAAATTAAATAAGATGGAAATAAACGGAACATGTACCGTTGAAGGAAATGCGGCAGTCCGGGAACTTGAGGTAAACGGTTCTAGCAATTTTAGAAAGGATCTTCATATTACTGACTTTGAAATAAACGGATCTAGTAAGGTGAGCGGACGAGTTACGGGTGGAACAATTGAAGTAAATGGAATGTTGAAAGTACAAGGAAGTTGTGAGGTTGAAAGGATCTGTTCAAATGGTTCAATTCAGATAAAAGATCTATTAAGCGCAGATTCCATTGAAATAAATGTCGGCTATCGCTCATTTGCAAAAGAAATAGGAGGAGAGAAGATCGTAGTAAAACAGTTTTCAGCAAACAATATATTAAAACAACTAATCAGCTTATTTAAGAGTAATAGTCACATGCTTGAGGCAGAGGTCATTGAAGGTGATGAGATTCAACTAGATGTAACAAAGGCTAAGTTAGTGAGAGGAAAAGCCATTGTTATTGGAAGCAAGTGCGAAATTGAAAGAGTAGAATACACTGATACGTTAGAGATACACCCAGAAGCAAAGGTGAAAGAAGCGATCAAACTATAGAAACAAAAAGAGTGGAAAGTAGTACTCTCCACTTTTTTTGTTTAGTCTTGATCTTCCAGTTCAAGCTGAATAAATCTTCGCGTATTAGGGCCATAAATTCCGTCATCTGCAAGTGCAGCATACATAGACTGAAAGCGACGGACAGCATCTTCCGTATTGTTACCATAAATTCCGTCTATTTGACCTGGATCGAAGTTAATTTGCTTTAATGCACGTTGTAATTGCTTTACCTCTTCCCCGCGGTCACCTCTTCGCAAAACTCCTGCTGGAAGTGAAAATTCTGTAGCTGGCCGAGGTTCACCCAGAACTTGGTTTAATTTATTTAACGTATTTGTACCAACTAATCCATCAACCATAAGGCCATATTTCCGTTGGAAGCGCATTACAGCAACTTCTGTTTCGTTTCCAAAGACGCCATCAGCACCGAATCTTGGCAATGGGAACCCAGCTTGAATCAAATCTTGCTGCACTTCTTTGACAAACTGACCGCTGTCTCCCTCTCCTAATGGTAACTTAACAGTCACACCTTTTACTTGAGGAGGTGGCGGTGTAGGATTTGGCGCTGGTGTCTCCCCTGAGTCTTGGCCACTCCTGAATGCTTGATAGGTTGCCTTCACGTCACCGCGAAACTTTTCCCATGAGATACCGTTTTGTTGAAGTGCATTTTGTGGGTCACGTCTTCTTGATGGATCCAATGTACTGTGTGCAACAATATGCCTATCTGGGTCTAATCCAAATAAATCAAGTAAATAGGCATGATACCATACATATCGTTTATAGGCTTCAGTAAAGTTAATTCTCCCACCATAGCAAAGCTCGATACCAATTGCTGCATTATTTGCATTTGCTCCAAACATCCGGTTATCTACTGTGACGTTATTTCGGACATGATATGCTACTTCATCTAGAGGAATAATTTCTAAGATATACTTGTCATCAATAAATGCATGTGCAGAAGCTGAGGGCTGTGAATTGTTAAAATAATTTCGGTTTGCATAGGCAGTTGATCCAGGATTTCCAGTGTCATGGCTAACGATGAACTTGATATCACCGTTCTTCGTTCCAGGGCGTGAATTCCCTTTTCTTATATAGTCTCTTGTAATTGAATATGCCATAGTAACCTCCTTTTTACCGTATTCATAGCTAATATATGCAATATGTGGTAAAAATGCGTTAATAAAACTGTAAGATAAGCATAGTTAAAACCTTGGCAAATTGCCAAGGCTTTGTCTACAATTCTATTTTCTTTAGTGGCTTTTTGGCTGGTCCTTCAATCACATTCCCATCGAACGAAAATCTGGATCCGTGACAAGGGCAATCCCACGTACGTTCACCATCATTCCACTCTACTTCACATCCCAGATGAGTACAGGTAGTGTCAACGATATGCAATTTTCCATTGATATCTTTGTAACAGCCGGCACGTTCACCATTTACTTTGACGATGGCCCCTTTATTATTTTCGAGTTCCTCGATAGACTGATGTGTCATATCAAACTTGCCAGCAACAAAATGACCAGCAACATCTGCATTTTGTTTAATTAGCTGTTTAAGGGATGGATCTGTGTAGAACCGAGATGGACTGTACAGTTCTTCATATGGATTACTTCCTTTTACAATGAGGTCGCTAAGAATGATCCCGGCTGCAGTACCGTTTGTCATCCCCCATTTTCTATAGCCGGTTGCAACGAAAATATTTGGTGTATTTTCAGTTATTGTACCGATATACGGAAGCTTATCAAGTGTTGTTAAATCCTGAGCAGACCACCTATTCACAATTTCCTCAATTTCAAAGAGTGCATCGCCATAAGTAGCTAACTCTTCATAATGGTTCATTGTGTTTATTCCATGTCCGGTTTTGTGGTTTTCTCCGCCCACAATTACTAAGTTTTCTCCTTCAAATGGTGTATATCGCAAAGAGCGGGTTGGTTGCTCTGCTGTTATATACATACCGCCAGGATATTTCTTCTTCGTACGGGCTGCAAGTAAATAAGAACGCTCCGAATACATTCTTGCAAAATAAAAACCTTTACCATCATAGAAAGGAAAATGAGAACCTACCACCACGTAATTACAAGTAATTCGGTGTCCATTTTTCGTAACAACAGTTGGATTTGTTCCTTTTTCAATATCATCAACAGTCGTATGCTCAAAAATTCTTGTACCATTATCAATCATACTTTGTATAAGTGTTTTAAAGTATTTTAACGGATGAAATTGTCCTTGGTTCTTCATGACAATAGCACGCTTCATTTCTATATCCAATGGCATGGATGATACCAGCTCACCTGTTATCCCTAACTTTTGATAAGCATCGGCTTCTTTTTCAATCTTACTAATGTATGAGTCATCATTCGTATAGATGTAGGCATCGTCTTGTATAAAGTCACACTCAATATGTAATTCATTCACTGTTTTATGGATGAATTGTAATGCTTCTGTGTTGGCATTGTAATATTGCTTTGCCTTTTCCACGCCGAAGTGTTGGATAAACTCATCGTAAATTAATCCGTGCTGTGCTGTAATTTTAGCAGTGGTATGTCCGGTGGTACCATTTAGCAATTTACCTGCTTCAAGAAGAATGACCTTTACACCCTCTTTTGATAAGCGATAGGCAGTAGTTAAACCGGTTATACCTCCACCAACTATGACAACATCTGCTGTTGTATCTTCTCTTAAGCTTTCGTAACTAGATAATTTTGTAGTATCACGCCAAAATGGCTCTGGAAATTGTGGTAGCTTTGATTCCCAGCTCATTTTATTCCTCCTAGTGTTTTGACCTTTACTTAATTTTCCACTAAAGTATGAATCTATGCTTACGAAGAAAAATAAAGCTCTTTTGTAAAACTTTGTTGCTATCAGTACAATTTTTCTGGGTGTTCACCCTGTTTTAGAAGCAAATCGAGGTTGGATTAGAATAAAGCAACTCTCTTTTTGTATAGAAATATCTTGATACTAAGGTGAAAATTTAGCTTTTGGGATTTTTACAATAAGCAACTATCTATACGAAAATAGCCAAAGTAAAAAAAGACTAAGCTACTATAAAAGCAGCTTAGCCTTTTCTCTTAATTCTCTATAATATCTTTTCTGTTTTTCTTGAAAATCTTTGACAACACTTCATACACGATTGGTACGACAATTAAAGTTAGTAATGTTGAACTAGCAAGTCCTCCAATTACAGTGATTCCTAATCCTCTAGAGATTAGACCTCCACCACCGCCAGAATTGCCAACTACTAGTGGAATTAATGCACCGATTGTAGCGATTGCTGTCATTAAGATTGGACGTAGACGTGTTGCGCCAGCCTCTAGAATGGCTTCACGCATTGTCATTCCCTCACGTTCCATATGGATGATTCGGTCTACTAGTACAATAGCGTTCGTTACTACGATACCAATTAACATTAATAATCCCATCATAACGGATACACTGATTGTTTCATCCGCAATTAACAGTCCGACAAATGAACCGATAACGGCAAATGGCAGAGAGAATAAAATTGCAAACGGTGCAACTCCTTCTCTAAATGTTACAACAAGGATAAAGTATACGATCGCAATGGCTGCCAGCATTGCCAAACCAAGCTGAGTAAACGTTTCGTTCATATCTGCTGTTACACCAGCGATACCAACCGTAACTCCTTTAGGTAAATCTAATTCGTTCACTTTCTTATCGATATCTCCGGTCACTTTTGATAAATCTTTACCAATGATTGTTCCGGATACTGTTGCGTAATATTCCCCTTTACTACGTGCTAACGTATTTAAAGTTGTACCTTTTTCTACTTTAACAATTTCTGAAAGAGGCACAGTTGTACCCATTGCGGTTGGAATTTGCTTATCTAAAATATCGTCAACTGATTTTGGCTGTGTTGTTTGCTCTTGTTGAACGATGACATCTAATGATTCCCCGTCTTTTTCGATCGTTGTTAAAACTTCTTCAGTTGTTGTAGGGCTTAACATCATGACAACTTGCCCTGTTGTTAGACCGTACTGAAGTAATTCTTCCTGATCCACGTTAAATGTATATTCTACATATGCATCTTCTGTACTAGAAGTTACATCCTCTAGGTTTTTATTTTTGTTCATAACTTCTTCTACCATTTTTACAGATGTATTCAGCTTATCTAAATCTTCACTGTAAAATGTGTAACTAACTTCGTTTGAAGCCATCGATGTCGGAGCGAAGTTTTGGCTCTTCCATTCTCCAGACTGCCCCAGGTTAAATACATAGTCTTCAACCTCTTCACGTGCCTCAGGGAAATCCTCCATGTCCGGGTCAAAGATCAAGTACATTAATGCACCATCTCCCGAGCCACCCATCATCGCTGTCATTGGGTCTCCACTTTCAGTTACTGAGAGTTGAAGGATATTAATATCCTTACGCTTTAATAATTCTTCCTCTACTTCTTCAATGTTTTTCAGTGTTTCATCCATTAATTCGCCTGTTCCTGGTGTGTACGTTAAATACATAACTTTTTCTTCTTCACTACCCATGAAGCTGAAACCGATTAATGGAGTAAGTGATAAACTTCCTATTAATAACACAATCGACACAATAGATGTAATAATTTTATGGTTTAACGTCCAACGAAGAGCTCCTTTATACCATAACGCTAATTTACCAACTTCTTTATGATTGCTCTCTGTTTTCTCACTATATAACTTCTTTTTAAACAGGGTGTGAGATAAGGCAGGAACAACTGTAATCGCGACTAATAATGAAGCTCCTAGTGCAAATGTCATCGTTAAAGCAAATGGCGTGAATAGCTCTCCAACCATACCTCCAACAAAGATCAGTGGTGCGAAAACAGCGACTGTTACTAATGTTGAAGATAAAATTGGGATAAACATTTCAATTGTAGCTTCACGAATTAAAGCACGACCTGTCAATTTCTCTTCTTTTAAATGCAAGCGACGATATATGTTCTCTACAACAACGATAGAGTCATCAATTACACGTCCGATAGCTACCGTTATTGCTCCTAGTGTCATTAAGTTCAATGTGATATCTAACCAGTTCAACAATAATAATGCCATAAAGATTGAAACAGGTATGGATACAATTGAAATAATGGTTGATTTAATATTACGTAAGAACAGAAGGATGATTAATACTGCTATCAGGCCACCAAATAGTGCTTTTTCAACCATTGTAGAAACAGCCTTTTCAATTGGCTCACCTTGGTCTAGAGAGATATCGATAACAATACCGTCAATTTTCTCCTTTTGTTCTTCTACTAAGTCTTTTACTTTATTTACAACATCAACTGTATTAGCTTGTTGTTCTTTTACTATCTGAATTGCGATTGCATCTTTACCATTTGTTCGTGAAACAGATTGAACTTTTCCTACAACTTCAACCTTGGCTACATCACTAAGTTTTACAAATGGTGAAGGATTTGTTTGAGATGGTGTAACAGGGATTAACATTTCCTTTAGCTCGTCAGTTGTCATAAATTTACCATCAATCGCAACTGCCTGCTCACCTTCTTCAAATTCTTGTAAGCCTAAAGATACAGCCAGGTTGCTGGCTTGAATCATTTGTTTAACAGTATCTTCTGTTAAACCAAACTCCTTTAGTTTAGCTTGATCGTATGTTAGCTCTACTTCCTCGATATGTTGACCTGTAATGGTTGCAGAAGCTACACCATCCAGCTTTTCAAGTTTTGGGAGAATTACTTCTTCTACTGTTGAAGTTAATTCTACGATGTCCTCTTTATCACTACTTACACTTAACGCGACAACAGGCATCATGTTCATGCTAATTGCCGTAACGATTGGCTCTTGTGCACCTTCTGGGAGTTCTACAGCGTCTAATGCTGAACGCAGCGCACGATTCGCCTCGTCCATATCTTCACCGTATTCATATTCTACCTGCAGATTTGCCATGTTTGAATAGGAATTGGAGTAAACAGCTTTTACCCCTTCCAAACCTTCTACAGCCTTTTCAATTGGCATTGAGACTTCTTCCATGACCTTCTCAGGAGTGGCTCCTGGGTATACATCCATTACCATTAGGAATGGTATTGAGATATTTGGTATGGTTTCAGTTTTCATTTGTGTACCGGAATAAATACCGGATACAGTGATAATGATGGTAAGTAACCATACAGCTAGCTTGTTACCGATAACAAAGTTTACGATTCCTTTCACATTTACACCTACCCTAAATTGACTTATTAATTCTAATTACCTATACTAATGACTAATGGGTCAAATGTCAATGAATAACCTAGGAGAGTATAATAGATGGCAAAAAAACAATTAATCATGGAAAAGGCACTAGAGCTATTTGCTGCACAAGGGATTGAGTCAACATCTGTGCAACAAATAACAGAGCATTCTGGGATATCTAAAGGAGCGTTTTACTTATCCTTTAAATCTAAGGATGAGCTTGTAATAGCGTTGATAGACCACTTTATGATGCAGTTTATCTCTAATATTGACTACTCAGTCAAAAATGTGACAAATATCCAACAATTACTATATACGTTTTATTATTCTTCATTTGAATCCTTTTATAAGCATTCAGATTTTGCCAAAGTACTCATGAAGGAAAAGATTCAAACAATCGACAATCATGAACTTCTTTTAAAAATGCGTTACTATGATCAACTGCTTGATCGAACGGTCCTTACCATGATTAAGCAGCTTTATGGTGAATCGATCGAGAAAGTTCAATATGATTTGTTGTACTGTATAAAAGGGTTTATCAGAATTTACTCTGAATTATTTATTGTCATGAACGTAGAGATGGACCTAGATTTATTATCTAAATCATTAGTAGAGAAAACAAATATCCTGGCATCTCACATGACACTTCCTTATATAACAGATGAATTCATTCAATTGGCACAGTTTTCTCTTAATGAAGCAGAATTATCACAGCAAAATATAGTAAGGGTAATTGATCAAATGGTTGATGAGATCGAGGGTTCTATCGCAAGGGAATCCTTACAACTGTTGAAAAATCATATAATTGATCCTGAATTACCTAATGCAGTATTGTTTGGGCTCATTGGAAATATTCAACAACATCCTCACTTAAAATGGATCTCCTATCTGCTTCGCCAATACTTGAAAATATAAGGAAGTTTTATAAAAAAACAAAACAACCTGCCTTGTGGCAGGTTGTTTGTTTATTTGTAGGCTGTTTTCTCGTATAAATTGTTGCTCGCGTGTAAAAATCCCAAAAGCCGGATTTTTACCTTAGTATATAGTTACTACTATACATAAAGAGAGTTGCTCTTTTCTAATTCACCACCAATTTGGCTTGTAAAACTGGTGGTATACCTAGATTATTGTGCTAAGGGCAAAATATTTGTAGAAAAAAGCCTTTTTTAAGCTTGATTTGCCCATTCTTCTACATCCCATACCTTTGTAATCCAGTCTTCATAGAAGTCTGGTTCATGGCAAACGAGGACAATGGTTCCTTTATAGGCTTTCATCGCTCTCTTTAATTCTTCTTTCGCCACAACATCTAAATGGTTTGTCGGTTCATCAAATAGCAGCCAGTTGCTTTCTTCCATTAATAATTTACATAATCGGACCTTTGCTTGCTCTCCACCACTTAATTGACTAAGTGGACGTGAAATATGTTCGTTTTTTAGTCCGCATCTGGCAAGAGCAGCTCGAACCTGATGCTGGTCCATACTAGGAAAGGCATTCCATACATCATCAATTGGTGTAATATTATCAGCTTTTACCTCTTGTTCGAAGTAAGATGGGTACAAGAAGTCACCTTGTACTGCTTTTCCACCTAGTGGTTTAATTTTGCCTAGAATTGTTTTTAATAACGTCGATTTTCCAACTCCATTACAGCCTACAATCGCAATCTTTTCTCCGCGTTCAATGGTCATCGACATTTTCGGTAATAGTGGTGTTGCATAACCAATTTCAAGATCAGTTCCTTCGAAAACGTAGCGGCTGCTTCCTCTGGATTCTTTAAATTCAAAAGTTGGCTTAAGAGCAGTTTCCGGTCGGTCAATACGCTCCATGCGGTCAAGTTGCTTTTGTCTGCTTTTCGCTCGTCCAGTCGTTGAATAGCGTGCTTTGTTTTTTGCAATAAAATCTTCTTGTTTCTTAATGAACTCTTTTTGCTTTTCATAAGCATTAATGTGCTGATTTTTGTTAATCTCTGCAAGTTCTAAGAATTTCTCATACGTCGCTGTGTAACGAGTTAGCTTACTAAATTCTAAGTGGAAAATGACACCTGTTACTTGGTTCATGAATTCTGTGTCATGAGAGATCAATAGGAAGGCATTTGGATATTCTCTTAAATAGGAAACTAACCAACGAATATGTTCAACATCCAGGTAGTTTGTTGGCTCATCTAGCAATAACACTTCTGGTTGCTCAAGCAAAAGCTTTGCAAGCAATACCTTTGTACGTTGTCCCCCACTAAGCGCTGATACATCACGGTCTAAGCCGATTGCATCAAGACCTAATCCTCTAGCAGTTTCCTCAATTTTAATATCCAGCATATAAAAACCGCCAGCTTCTAATCGGTCCTGAATTTCTGCCATTTGTTCTAAAAGCTCTTCAAGCTCTTCCGGTGAGGCAGTTCCCATTTTCTCTGTAACTTCATTCAGTTCTTTTTCCTTTTCATATAAAGGTAAGAATGCATCACTTAAAATATTTCGAATTGTCTTTCCAGGTGTTAATACTGTATGTTGATCGAGGTAACCGTATTGAACAGTAGGTAACCACTCTACTTTACCTGTATCGTATACAATCTCACCTGTTAATATATTCATTAAGGTAGACTTTCCTACTCCGTTTGCTCCAACTAATCCAATATGCTCACCAGCTAATAGACGGAAGGAAACATCTTTAAATAACGTACGATCACCAAAGCTATGACTTAGCCCTTCAACTGTTAGTAAGCTCATAATCTATTCAAATCCCCCAATTTCTCTAATAATATCTTGCATCATCATACTATTTTCTATGGAAAAACGCTATACTCCACTTTTTAGTAGGATTGAATTTGGTCCATTTGCGTTATGTAGTGAGATTCAATAAACTAGTATTACTAGGTAAGAATAAAGGAGAAGATGAAAATGAACGAAATTCATCCGATTTTAAAAAAGTTAAATGTAAAAGATTTAAGCAAGCCGATCTTAATAATGAATGCACCAAAGGAATATCAAGAAATTATGGCTGCGTATGATGTAGAAATTCATATTGACATTGTAGAAAGCAGCTATTCGTTTGTTCAGGTGTTCGGTACGTCAGATGAACAGATTCAAGAGCTTGGCGTTAAAGGGCTTGAGGTACTTGTAGAAGATGGATTGCTGTGGCTGTGCTATCCGAAGAAATCTTCTAAAGTTTATAAAGGGTTAAAAGTGAGCCGAGATACAGTTGCACCACTTTTGGCAATGAAAGGGTATGAACCAGTAAGGCAGGTGGCGATCGATGAGGATTGGTCAGCACTGAGGTTCCGCCCAGTAGCAAAAATAAAATCCATGACAAGAAATTTTGCTCATACAGAAGAAGGAAAACAACGAACAAACTCGTAAATTATGTTATTCTATAGTAGGTAAAAAATATAGAGGGTTGATGTCTTATGAGTTATAGGACATCTGTTTCATATGGACATAGTAAACGCTTACAAAATACATAAAAATGTCGGAGGGATTAGCATGTCTAGTAAAACGTTAGAGCTATTCTTAAACGAGAACTTAGAAGATTTAAAAACAAGAGGATTATACAATGTAATTGACCCATTAGAGAGTCCAAATGGTCCGGTAATTACAATTGAAGGTAGAAAACTTATCAACTTATCATCCAACAACTATCTAGGCTTAGCTACAGATGAAAGATTAAAAAGAGCGGCTGATGAAGCAATTGAGAAATACGGTGTAGGTGCAGGTGCTGTTCGTACTATTAACGGTACACTGAAGCTTCATGTTGAGCTGGAGGAAAAGATTGCACAGTTCAAACAAACAGAAGCAGCAATTGCCTATCAATCAGGCTTTATGTGTAACATGGCGGCCATTTCAGCAGTAATGGACAAGGATGATGCCATTTTATCCGACGAATTAAATCATGCCTCTATTATTGATGGCTGCCGTCTATCTCGTGCAAAAATTATACGTGTTAATCATTCAGACATGGACGATCTACGTAAAAAAGCAAAGGAAGCAAGAGAGTCAGGGCAATATAAGAAGCTGATGGTAATTACAGATGGCGTTTTCTCCATGGATGGAGATGTAGCGAATTTACCTGATATCGTGGATATTGCAGAAGAATTCGATATTATGACTTATGTAGATGATGCCCATGGTTCAGGAGTACTTGGAAAAGGTGCAGGAACAGTGAAGCATTTTGGGTTACAGTCCCGAGTTGACTTCCAAATTGGAACACTTTCGAAAGCCATTGGTGTAGTTGGTGGATATGTAGCGGGTAAACAAAACTTAATCGACTGGTTAAAGGTACGCAGTCGTCCATTCTTGTTTTCAACATCTTTAACTCCAGCTGATGTTGCAGCAAGTATGAAGGCAATCGAAATCCTATCAGAAAGCACAGAGCTACATGATAAGCTATGGGAAAATGGAAATTACCTGAAGAAGGGCCTGAAAGAGCTTGGATTTAATATAGGTGAAAGTGAAACACCAATTACACCATGTATCATCGGAGAGGAGACTCTTACACAACAATTTAGTAAGAGATTAAACGAAGAGGGCGTATATGCAAAGTCTATCGTATTCCCGACTGTTCCACGTGGTACAGGGCGTGTACGTAATATGCCAACTGCTGCACATACAAAAGAGATGCTCGATGAAGCCATTGCGATATATGAAAAAGTAGGTAAGGAAATGGGAATTATCTAAATAACCATAGTAAAACTGGTAGTAATGGGGGATAAGAGGAATGAAAAAGATTTTAGTAACGGGGGCGCTTGGACAAATTGGTTCTGAGCTGATTGGTAAATTAAGAGGCATTTATGGGGAAGAAAATGTAATAGCTACTGACATTCGTAAAGTAGAGAGTGATGTTGTAACAAATGGTCCATTCGAATTATTGGATGTTATGGACAATCAAGCTATGTTTTCAATTGCAAAAAAATATGAAGTTGATACGATTATGCATTTAGCTGCACTGTTATCTGCAACAGCAGAGGCTAAGCCGTTACTTGCTTGGAATTTAAATATGGGTGGACTTGTAAATGCACTGGAAGTGAGTAGAGAATTGAACTGCCAGTTCTTTACTCCAAGCTCAATTGGTGCATTTGGACCTGCTACACCAAAAGATTCAACACCTCAGGATACGATTCAACGTCCGACGACGATGTATGGTGTGAATAAAGTAGCAGGAGAGCTACTATGCGACTATTACTTCCATAAGTTTGGTCTTGATACAAGAGGGCTTCGCTTTCCTGGGTTAATCTCATATGTGGCACCTCCTGGTGGTGGAACAACGGACTATGCTGTAGAAATTTACTATGAAGCAATTAAAGAAGGGAAATATACATCCTATATCGATAAAGGAACTTACATGGATATGATGTACATGCCAGATGCACTACAGGCAATTGTCTCCCTAATGGAAGCTGATCCTGCTAACTTGCAGCATCGAAATTCATTTAATGTAACAGCGATGAGCTTTGAGCCTGAACAAATAGCTGCATCTATTAGAAAGCACATTCCAAGCTTTGAAATGAGCTACAATGTGGATCCAATTAGACAAGGAATTGCAAACAGCTGGCCAAACTCTATTGATGCGACATGTGCAATGGAAGAATGGGGCTTCAAAGCTGAATATGACCTTGATCGAATGACAAAGGATATGTTAGATAAGCTAAAACTAAAATTATCGTAAGAAAGAAGTTGATCATGTTACGCGCATGATCAACTTTTTTACGATACGTTAAGTAAGGTCATAATGAATGTAACGACAAAGAAAACAGGTGTAAATGACATGGAAAATGAAAAAGTGATACAAGCCTTAGTGAGCCTATCGGAGTTTTTAAATGAGAAAATTCCCTATCAGTTTATAAAAGAGAGTGCCTTATTGCTTCAGGGAGTGGACGTTCAATCTTCTGGTTGTCAGTGTGTTGAAGTGCAGTGGGACTTATTCGAACAGTTGTATGAGGAGCTCCAAGAAAAGAATGTCACACCCTTTACGAAAACTCCAAAACTAGCATGGTTTACAGTTAAGATTGACGGAATTGATATACAGATTGTATGTCATTTCAATACAACCATTCGAACTAATCCCTATCGTATTGCGATTCAAAAAAATGGTGTAGAAGTCTGGGTTCAGTCTCTTTATTCTTACTTATATGAACATACCCTTTACGAAACAAACATACATGCTTACTTAAAACAATTGCAGCTTGAGATGACATCTATTAATGAAAGAGCTTGGAATCAAGAACAGTATGATGCCCTTGTCAATCGCTACGGAGACGAACATATAATGGCTCATAAAATCAAAGAAAATCCAACATGGCGACTTCACCCTTTTTACAATTATTTGGGTGATGTAAAGAATAAAAATATCGTACATTTATTAGGATCTAACGGTATAAAAGGAGTAGCCTTATCACTACTTGGAGCTTCAGTTACTGTTGTAGATTTTTCAAGGGAGAATGAGCGATATGCTCAAAAATTAGCAGAAGAAGCAGGTATTAAGATGGATTACGTTCTGTCTGATGTATTTTCAATTCCGGATGGTAGCCTGCAACATTCAGCTGATATAGTACTCATGGAGTTAGGGGTTCTGCACTATTTTGTTGACCTAAAGCCATTAGTCCAGGTTGTTCAATCTTTATTAAAGAAGGGTGGTCAATTCATCCTTCATGAGTTTCATCCTATCTCCACCAAACTCATTACATCTACTGGAAAGAAGCATAAAGTAACAGGCAATTACTTTACTCCAAACCTTGAAGAGCAGCGTGTTGCCTTTTCAAAGCATATGGGAGATGAGGGAGAAGGAAATTTAGGAAAAGTCCTACAACGTAAGTGGACACTCGGAGAAGTGGTAACAGCTATTGCAAAAGAAGGGCTTAGGATTAAGGTATTAGAAGAAGAGCCTAATCATAAGTTGCATGATATCGGGCTACCGAAGACATATACAATCGTTGCTGAAAAGGAATAAAAGCGTGTTGTGATTAAAAAAAGGAAGACGCATCTAACACAGCGTCTTCCTCTTCTCTATGCAGTGTACTTCTTCTTTTGAGCAAACATCTTCGTTTCAATAGCAACAAATGGCTTAGATTTTGATAAGTAATAAATTGCAAGAGCTGACCAAATACAAATGAACGCGATAAGATGATACTTTGTAAAAGGCTCGTGATATAAGAATACACCGATAATAAGCATTAAGGTTGGTGCAATATATTGTAAAAATCCAATCATGGAAAGTGGAATTTTCTTCGCACCACTCGCAAATAGAAGTAACGGAACTGCCGTAGCAATACCAGCTCCCATTAAGATGAATGTGTCTGATGGATTGCTTGCAAAGACACCATTACCCTCTATATGGAGAAAACTTAAGAATAATAAGGCAATCGGAGTAATAAACATCGTTTCAATTGCAAGACCAGTCATAGGACTTAGACTCACCATTTTTTTTATGAGACCATACACGCCAAAGCTAATGGCTAATAAAAGGGCAATCCAAGGTATCGTACCAAAATGAACTGTTAAATAAATAACACCAATAGTGGCTAGAACAAATGATATGGTTTGCCAAAATGTTAGTTTTTCTTTAAGTACAAAGATTCCTAGTAATATACTAATAAGTGGATTAATATAGTATCCGAGACTGGCTTGAACTACTTGATCTGTGTTCACGGCCCAAATATATAACACCCAGTTTAAACTAATAATGACAGATGCAGATGTAATAGCAATGAATCTCTTTCGGTTTGTAATCAACTCTTTCAAATCTGCCCAAAATAATTTGACCTTTTTAGCAATGAATAAAATGACAATCATGAATACAAAAGACCAAACAATTCGATGGGAAAGAATTTCTCCGGGAGAGACATGATCGAGTAATTTCCAGTATAATGGAAGAAAGCCCCAAATAACATATGATAAAGCTGCAGCAAGAATTCCTGCTCCTTGAGTAGTCTGATTCATTTCTCGTAACCTCTTTAATTATGACTTGATACTAGTTTAGGAGCGAAATAGAAAAAAAGCAATGGAAATGTTTCGAGGCACGAATTTTTTGTAATAGTATAAATTTTAATGGAGAAGAGGTAAAAGTATGAGTGAAATAAAAAAAATTACACTTGATGAATTTGATAAAAGTTTAGAGCTTTCGCAATATGCTTTCCAATATTCATTGTCTGAGGAATCAAAACAGAAAAGACGAGAAAGCTTTCATTTACATGATGTGTGGGGAGAATTCAAAGGAGATATTTTAACGTCAAAGCTTCACCTTTTTCCATTATCAGTTTTTATTGGATCAACAGAGGTGAAGATGGGAGGCGTTGCAGGTGTTGCAACCTGGCCAGAGCATCGCCGTGGTGGAAGTGTGGCACGATTAATTGATCATTCTTTAAAAACGATGAAGGAAAAAGGTCAGGTGCTTAGCTTTCTTCATCCATTTGATATCGACTTTTATCGTAGATTTGGTTGGGAGCTGTGCTTCAGTCATAAAAAATATACAATGGATAGGTCTCACTTGCAGTTCTTACCAGGCGTCCCAGGTACGATTAGACGATTGTCCCTTCAGAATGACTTAGAAACAATCAATACAATTTATGAACAATTTGCCTGGCAGTATAATGGGATGCTGAAGCGGGATCGTAACTGGTGGGAAAACCATGTGTATTCGGAGGGATATCAGTTTGCAGTTTTCTATAATGAGGATGAAAAGCCAACAGGATATCTATTTTATAAAGTATCTGACAAACTACTAGATGTTCAAGAGTTTTTCTATTTAGACGGAATGGCAAGAAGAGGACTATGGAACTTTATATGTCAGCACGATTCAATGGTAGATAAAGTGAAAGTCATTGTACCTGAGGATGAGCAGCTTCATTACTTACTCAAGAATCCTAAAGTAAAAATTGAAGTAGAGCCTTACTTTATGGCACGTATCGTTGACGTAGAAAGCTTTTTAAAACAATATACATACGAAAGTGTTCAGGGCAGAGTAGTGCTTCATGTAAAGGATGACCATGCAGAGTGGAATAATATATCAATTGTTATCGAGAATGGTGAAGTTAAGACTGCTCATAACCAAGAGGAGGGGCTTACTCTAACAATTAAAGAATTAACAGCTATCCTGCTTGGTGCTCAAACAGCTCAGTTCTTATACAGAGCGAATATGATAATAGGCAGTGAGGAAAAGGTGCAGCTGCTTGATCAACTAATAACTAGTCGTCCTGCAAGTATTATCGACTTCTTTTAGTATAAGCTTCTATCTTAAACATTGATTAATCTAGTATGTTCATCTTTAATCGTCACTTTCAGGGTAAAATTCACTTTGACGAAATGATGGACTCGAACATTTGGGTTTAATTCTAATATATCAACTATCCAAAAATAAATTTTAAAAATAGAAACTGCCTTCTGTTTGAACAAAGGCAGTTTTTTCATTATTACTTTGTTTTTAGCTTTTTTATTGACTTAACTTCCTTTCCAAATTCTTTAATAAGAGATATACACATTGCGATTAGAATGATCGTTAAAGGAAAGGCACTAACAATAATGGCTGTTTGCATGGCATTTAATCCACCGGATACCATTAGAACAATTGCGGATAAGGATAATAGGATCCCCCATGTAACTTTAATGAAGTTGTTTGGATTGATACTTCCGTGTGATGTTTGTACTCCCAAAACGAAAGTTGCAGAATCTGCAGACGTTATAAAGAAGGTAGAGATAAGTACTAGCGTTACTATTGTAAGAATACCAGTTAGAGGCAGCTGTTCGTACATATAGAATAAAGCAGTTTCTAAGCTCTGACTTGCGATATCTGTGCCAAAGTTAATGTCAAAATGAATTGCAGTCCCACCAAATACAGAGAACCATATTGCACAAACGAGTGATGGAATGATAAGTACAGCCAATACGAATTCTCTAACGGTTCTTCCTTTTGAAACTCTGGCAATAAAAGTGCCGACGAATGGTGCCCATGCAATCCACCATGCCCAATAGAAGATGGTCCAGCCCTGGATCCAAGAGGACCGTTCCTCATTAAATGGGGCTAATCTTAACCCCATACTTGGTAAGTTTTGAATATACTCCCCTAGTGTCGAAACAAAAAAACTTAATAAAAAAACAGTGGGTCCTAAAAATAAAACACCTATAAATAATATGACAGCTAACCCCATATTTGCATTACTTAAATATTTAATTCCTTTTTGAATTCCTGTTGAGGCAGAAAGGATGAATAATACGGTAACGATTGTGATAATGATTAACTGAATTGGGAAGGTATTTGGTATTCCGAATAGGTAGGATAATCCACTGTTGATTTGCTGTGCACCTAGGCCAAGTGATGCTGCGACACCAAAGATAGTAGCAAATACTGCGATAACATCAATGGTAATCCCAATAGGACCTTTAACCTTGTCACCTAAAATAGGGTACAAAGTTGCGCTCATTAGTCCGGGTAGCCCTTTTCTAAACTTAAAATACGCTAAAATAAGTGCAATTGTTGCATAAATTGCCCATGCATGAAAGCCCCAATGTAAAAAGGTATATCTCATAGCTAATTTGGCTGCTTCAGGTGTTCCGCCTTCTCCCATTGGTGGATTCATAAAGTGTGACATGGGTTCAGAAACACCGAAAAACAGTAATCCAATCCCCATGCCTGCACTAAATAACATGGCAAACCAAGTGACTCGATTAAATTCAGGCTGATCCTCATCCTTACCTAATTTGATTTTGCCGTACTTACTAAATACAAGAAATAGGGCAAAAATAATAAAAAATGTAGCCGCCAACTGGTAGAACCAACCAAACTGTGATAAGAAAAAGGCCTTCGTAGTATCCATTGTCTCCCCTAAATGAGTAGGTGCTATAACTCCCCATACGACAAATGCTAATGCAATTACAACTGATATCCAAAAAACCTTTGAAGTTTCTTTCATGTTGATCTCCCTTCTGACCTTACCTATTTATCTTTACTTTCCCCAAATATGGAAAAATAATCTTCAATTTTTTCAAACGTATAATAGAGAAATGCTCGAAAAAAGGAAAGAAGTAATAGGTATATTTAATTATTGTTAGAAATTTCCACCTTTGGTAGAATGATTGAAAGGGACAAAGTATATATATGAGTAAGGACAAAATTAAATATCTCAGTTTAGTTAAAGTCAGAGGTCAAGATACTCTGGCTTTTTTTGCTTCAAAACATTAACAAACTTTTTCATAAGAAATTTAGCAACTGCCAGTTTGAACAAGTTTTACTGACCTTTACTATTTCATTACTTCATGCAAGAAATTAAGGAGGGGTATGATGGAATTAACGGCTTTTAATCTTATGATTGTCAGTATGACAGGTGCGTTAACTGGATTTGTGGCCCATTTAATCAAAAATGACCGCATTGTTTTGTTTCCAAGAAGAAGATATCGACCTCCTGGCATTGACCTTGGTTTTTTGGCAGATCTATTTACGAGTGCTTTAGCTGCACTATTTGCCAATACGTATTTATTTTCTCCTACTGACATTGGTGATTTGATTGGTATTGCAGTAATGGCAGGTATGGCAGCGGAAAGTGTCTTACTTCAAAGAGAACTGCAGGTCGAGAGAAGCAAAACAGAGGAATTAAACAAAATTTCAAAGAGAGTCAACACATAATATGGAATTATAAAAATATACTGATGGAGAAGCATGTGTTAACTAGGAAAAAAGAAATGTGTAAAAAGTAACAAGTTTGTTGTAAAATAGTGTAAAAAGATAGAGAGAGTTTTTCGGGAGGAAGTATTGTGACTTTACTGGAATCCATGACAGAATCACAACGAGAGCTATATGAAGATTATCTGGAAGATTTAAAGAATGCTAAAACAGTAAAAGAAGTAAGGTACCTTTCAACAGAGATTAACAAACTTCTAGACGAAATAGAGAAAAATAAATAATATAATTCATTCCTTTCTATGATGAGAAAGGAATTTTGTTATGTCATAACAATTACCATACAAGGGTGAGTACTATGATTACTATACAGCTAATTAATAAAGAAATGTCAGAAGAGATACTACAGTTTGAACTGGAAAATCGTAAGTTTTTCTCAAAGGTAATGGGTGACTTTGGGGATGAATATTATAATCTGGATTATATGAATCAACTTTTGAGAGAAATTGAAGAAGATCATAGTAAGGATAATAGACATATGTACATCATCCGAGATGAAGAGAATAAAATGGTGGGGAGAGTAAATCTGTACTCTATCGTAAGAGGACCATTAAACAAAGCAGAAATCGGTTATCGTATTTCAGAAAAGCATAACGGAAAGAAGTATGCGACAAAAGCGGTTCATTTAATGATCAAAGAGGCATTTGAGGTGTATAATTTTCACCGACTGGAGGCTTCCACTAGTCCTAAAAATATTGGTTCCCAAGTGGTGCTAATAAAAAATCACTTCCAATTCGTAGGGAAAACATCAAAATTTATTAAAGTAGGAGATCACTGGTTGGATAGTATACACTTCTCCTTATTAAAGGAAGAATATCGAGCGTAATTCTTGGTAGGAAGAGTCAGTGAAAGGAGTGATGGATATGGAAAAATTAGGTAAAAAAATGATAAATAAAACTACATGTATACAAAACAAACATGACATCTATTGGGGGTGTCATAACTAGGAGGAGACTTATTGATACTAAAAAAATCTCATTTGACATCAGTGGAAATTAATAAACTCACAAATTTAATTAAAGTATGTGAAGAACAGGAAGAAATTCAATTAGCCGTCACAATAAACCTATCAACTTCTCAAAACAGAAATAACGAGGGTTGTTATGATTACTTTTATTGTGTTGATGAAGAGTTAGTAGGATATCTCGGGGCATTTGCCATACCAGGTGTAAAGCAAATGGAGATAACGGGAATGGTACACCCATCATTTCGTCGCAAAGGAATCTTCTCCTCTTTGTTAAAAGAGGCTATTAGTGATCTTCAGTTATTTAAGGAACAGTTACTCATTATTGACTATCATTCAACATCTGGTAAGCAGTTTATTGATCAATGTGGGGCAAGTCTGAGCCACTCAGAATTTTTACTTCAATATGGTAAACCTGTAATGGCTACATCACCAAGTATTGAAATGCTTGAAGTAAGAGAGGAAGATTTATCAGAGGTCATCACCATTCATTCAAAGGCTTTTGGAGTGAGTGAGAATGAAGCAAGAGGAGTTATTGAACAGAATTTTTCTTCTAATATGTACAACATGCTGTTAGCAAAAGATAAAGGTTGTACGGTGGGTAGCTTATCCATCCTAAATAGAGAGAGCTACTATATCTCAGCATTTTCTGTAGATCCTCTATTCCAAGGAAAGGGTATTGGAAAACAAATGTTACTTCAGACTGTTCAATCTCTAGGGGGAAATCAGTCCATCATGATCGAAGTAGAAGTAAATAATGACCATGCACTAAAATTATATCAAGCCTGTGGATTTGTAATTAAAGCTGGATTTAATTACTATAAATTAAATACCTCATTTGAAAAGGAGTAATTATGAATCCAGTTATTGAAACAATAGTAAACCATCGTTCCATTCGAGACTTTGAGGATAAACAGCTATCTGACGATCAAATTATGTCGATCGTAAATTGTGCACAAGCTGGATCAACCTCAAGTTTCATCCAGGCTTACAGCATAATTGGTGTAAATGATGTGGAAAAGAAAAAGAAGCTGGCGCAATTAGCTGGAAATCAGTCATATGTTGAAAAAAATGGCCACTTTTTTGTATTTTGTGCAGACTTACATCGTCATGATGTTATAGCTGAATTGGAAGGGGCTGACTTAGAACCCTCTTTAGAAAGTACAGAGAAGTTCATGGTTAGTTTAATAGATGCTACAATTGCTGCTCAAAATGCTGCTTTAGCTGCCGAATCAATGGGATTAGGGATCTGTTACATTGGAGGAATTCGGAATAACTTAGAAGCAGTGTGTGACGTATTGCAAACACCCAAACATGTAGTGCCGTTATTTGGATTAGCTGTAGGCTATCCTAAAACGAATACAGGCCAAAAACCAAGGCTGCCCTTTGCAAACGTCTATCATGAAAATGTCTACCAACAAGACCGTGAGTTATACAAAAATCAGCTAGAACAATATAATGAAACGATTTCTGAATATTACCAAGAACGGACAAAAGGTGCTCGTAAAGATTCATGGACAGGCCAAATGTCAAATATGTTAAAAGAGCCTAAGAGAATGTATATGAAACAGTTTGTAGAAGGAAAAGGATTAAATAAAAAGTAAAAAGAAGACTAACATTAAGAGGCTGGGACATATATACTTCCGTTAATAGCAAACCCGAACTATTAGGTGGCATTTCAATGAATATTTCGCCTAATAATTCGGGTATTTATTTATTTTTAACTGACTTGTTGATTTGCAAAAGCATACTTTTATTATAACTAAGTGGAATGGAGCGAAAGCCACTCGGGCTTCTGTGGGAGATAGAGGAAATGCTGAGACTCCGCAGGCGCAGCTGAGGAGGTAGGTTTTTTCACGGATAGTGAAAATAACCATCAGGTTCCTCCCCACGGTATCCGGCGAGTGGCAGTAGCGCAATGGAACGAACTTGTTCTCCCAATTAAACAAATTAATTAGTAACAGATTATAAGAATAGTAATTTAGATAATGTTCGTATAAGGGAATAGATTATTAAGTTATGTCCCAGCCCCTTTAGCTAACAAGGGAAACCACCTACAAAGGATACAGCGCAAGCAGAGTCCTTTAATTACTCCACTTATCAACGAAAGTTGTTTGAAGAGCATTCATTTTCTGAACAAGGGTGACAACGTTATCTTCAATGACAATATTATTCAAGAACTCTCTTTTTAGAAAGCCCTCCGTCACCATATGTTCTAGTAAGTGAAGGAGAGGCGTATAGAATTGTTGTACATTAAGTAACCCTATAGGCTTGGAATGATATCCAATTTGAAACCATGTCATGACCTCAGCTACCTCTTCTAACGTCCCGATCCCTCCTGGTAATGCAATAAAACCATCTGCAAGTTCATACATTTTGGCTTTCCTTTCATGCATATGTTCGGGCGATATGTAGATGAGTTAATGGGACGTGTTCGACCATATCATATATTTTCCTGGGGATAACGCCTGTAACGGTACCATTATTAGATAACACTGAGCGTGCTAACTCACCCATAATCCCGACATTACCACCACCGTATATAAGCTCAATATCATGCCTTGCTAGATAGAGCCCCAGTTCTTTTGCTTGAGCGATATAATCAGGATGATGACCAACACTTGACCCCATAAATACACAAATATGCTTTAACTCCTTCATCAACAACACCCCTTATTATGGAAATTTATATGAGAGGAACTATATCACTTTTATTATTTAATATAAAGTGTTTGTCCGGTTTAATGAGAATATTAATTGATAATCGATTCTGCAACGATTCCCTTCTGGTAGCGTTATTCCAAGAAAAGTAGTGATATTCCTACTGAAATACATGATTATTATGGAATATATTTGATATAATATTTTTTAGGGTTGAATTAAGGAATGAACCTACACATAAACGTTTACATTAAGAAGTAAGTTGTTTTAGTAATAGGTGCAGGATAAAGGAGTGTTTGTGATTGAATAAGGTTTGGTGGAAAGAAGCAGTAGCTTATCAAATATATCCTCGTAGTTTTATGGACTCTAATGGAGATGGGATAGGAGATATTAAAGGGGTTATTTCCAAGTTGGATTATATAAAAGGACTTGGTATTGACGTCATTTGGATTTGTCCAATCTTCAAATCTCCAAATAGTGATAATGGTTATGATATTAGCGATTATCAAGATATCATGGATGATTTTGGAACAATGGAAGACTTTGATGAATTACTATCAGAAGTACATAAAAGAGGAATGAAACTAATATTAGATTTAGTTGTGAACCATACAAGTGATGAACATCCTTGGTTTATAGAGTCTCGTTCATCAAAGGATAACCCGAAGCGTGACTGGTACATCTGGAGAGATGGAAAAGACGGCAAAGAGCCTAGCAACTGGGAAAGTATCTTCAGCGGTTCAGCATGGGAGTATGATGAAAAGACAGAACAGTATTATTTACATGTGTTCGCAATCAAGCAGCCTGACCTAAATTGGGAAAATAAAGAAGTAAGAGATGCAGTATATGAAATGATTAATTGGTGGTTAGATAAAGGAATAGATGGCTTCCGTGTGGATGCAATTTCTCATATAAAGAAAAAAGAAGGATTCCCTGATATGCCGAATCCCAAAAACTTAGATTATGTATCTTCCTTTGACGGTCATATGAACCAAGAAGGAATTCAGGAGTTTTTAGAAGAGTTAAAAGAGCAAACGTTTGCACGCTACGACATTATGACAGTTGGAGAAGCAAATGGTGTAAAGCTGGAGCAGGCTGATGAATGGGTAGGCGAGAAGAACGGGAAGTTCAATATGATTTTTCAGTTTGAGCACCTGGGTCTATGGGATAAAGGTGACAACGGTGACGTTGACCTAATCCAACTGAAGAAAACATTAACAAAGTGGCAAAAAGGGCTCGAAGATAAAGGCTGGAATGCACTGTTCCTAGAGAATCATGACCAACCAAGGTCAGTATCTACTTGGGGAAATGATAAAGAATATTTAACTGAAAGTGCAAAAGCACTGGCAACGATGTACTTTTTTATGCAAGGTACACCATTTATTTATCAAGGTGAAGAAATCGGAATGACAAATGTCCGCTTTGAAACGATTGGTGAGTATGATGACGTTGGAATGAAGAATTACTATGCGATCGAAACAAAAAAAGGTAGATCTCATGAAGAAATCATGGACATAATTTGGAGAAGCGGGCGTGATAATTCACGTACGCCGATGCAATGGAATGACAGTGTAAATGGTGGATTCACCACTGGTAAACCATGGTTGGGAGTAAATGAAAACTATAAAACAATAAATGTAATGGCGCAGGAGCAAGATACTAATTCAATTTTGAATTTTTATAAATCAATGATCAAGCTTCGCAAAAATGAAGAGGTATTTGTATATGGAAATTATGATTTATTGTTAGAAAATGACGAAAATATCTATGCCTATACAAGAACACTTGGATCAGATGTTGCCTTAGTAATTAGTAATATTAGCAGTGAAGAGACAGAATACGCTTATGAAAAGCTACCAGTTTCAAGCGAAAAGTTAGTACTGAAAAATTATGATGTAGAGGATCATAAAGACCTTACATCATTTGTAATGAAGCCTTGGGAAACAAGAGTTTATGTCCTAAAGTAATGGTAGTAAGACTTAGTCATCATTTTGGCTAAGTCTTTTTTTCTGAAACCTTTATAGTGTCAATACGTATAGTAAGTAAGCAAAAAATAGAGGGAATGAAATCAAAGGGAGTGCCATATATTTTTAGGGTTGCAGCACTTTGGGTTATGGTATAATTCCCCTAGAAAGAGAAAAAGGATGTGTCGGCATGAGGATTGGAGAAGTTAAGTCACAAGCAAGAGCCGCGTTACGTGGTAAATGGGGTCTGGCAGTAGGAACTGCATTTTTAATTGGACTTATTGCAAATGTTGTACCTAGTTTAGTAGAAGTCTTTTTGGGTGGTGGATTTGGTAACTATATTAACCAAGAAGAAACTACTGTTGCTGGTTCAATTGGCAGCTTGATAGCGTCCATACTATTAATTCCACTTGGTATTGGACTGTACTGGTTTTTCTTACGTCTAGTAAGAGACGAGAACCCAACACTTGGTTCAGTATTTGAAGTTTATGCAGATCTGAAGGTTAGTCTTAAGTTAATTGTAACGAGTATTGTAGTTGGAATATTTGTATTCTTATGGTCATTATTATTAATCATCCCAGGTATTATCAAAGGTTTGGCTTACTCACAGGCATTTTATATTTTAAAGGATAAGCCAGAGTATGGTACGCTACAAGCCATTACAGAAAGTAGAAAGCTGATGGACGGCTATAAGTGGAAGTATTTCCTTTTACAATTAAGCTTTATCGGTTGGATTTTATTATCCATCTTAACACTTGGAATTGGACTTCTATGGGTCATTCCATACATGAATGCTTCATATGCAGCATTTTATCAAAACCTGGTGAATACAAATAATCCTGTCATAGAAGAATAATAGTTTAGTAGACAGAAGCATCTCGAAAATTGTGAGATGCTTCTTTTTATTTGATTTTATAGGCAAGTTGTCCTTTGCAAAATGTCATGAACACTTCATGCTCTTGATTTAAGAAAACTAAATCTGCATCTTTACCTATGGTGATGCCTCCTTTTCTGTTATACACATTTAGTTGCTTGGCTGGATTCGTTGATGTCATTTTAATTATTTATTTAAAGGAACAGTTTGTGTAGGTTTGAAAGTATCGGATCGCATCAATCATAGAAAGTGTACTTGCCATCTATAAGCGCTGCTTTTGTTTCGTCCACACTACAGATTGTCCTAAATTAATACAGGTTTATAAGCACTTTCTTCACCTAGCTTTATAGCTAATTATGCTAAATTCAATTTCATAATATAAACAAAAATAATGCCCAAAAATAAAAGCCCTGTACGAAAAGTACAGGGCTTACTTCATCACTTTTAAAGCAACGGGGGCAAGTCACCCATTATGTTAAAGTGTGAAAGTGGTAGGTTTATCTATTTTCAAGCTTTGCAAGCTCATTGAAAATTTCATCATTTTCAGGTAGTTCGCTAATTGGGTGAACATCGATAAATTGGATAATTCCTTCTTTATCAATAATAAATAGCGCACGTTCTGACATACCGTTCTCATGTCGAACACCATAAGCATCTGTAACTGCACCTTGTGGGTAGAAGTCAGATAATAATGGGTATGAGATACCACCAATAGATTTTTGCCATGCTTCATGGCTAGGTACACTGTCTACACTAATACCCAAAACTTGGGTATTTAAGCCTTCAAAATCTTCGAGAGCATCCTCGTAAGAAGGCATTTGCGCGCCTCAGACAGGTGTCCAATCTAAAGGATAGAATGCAATGAATACATTCTGTTTGCCAAGGTAATCTGATAGACTAACTTCGCGGTTGCCGTGAGCTTTTAGTGTAAAGTTTGGTGCTTTATCACCGACATTGAGCGTTTTTGTAACTGTTGCTCCTTTTGGCATCGTACATCCTCCTTTAAAAAAAAAATTCTATATAATTAACTAGGAAAAAATGATTCTCCCAGAGAATTAACTATACTGAGCTTTCATTTTCTTTCTCTTATTTACATGCTGATCTGCTCCAAGAGCGGCAATACAACCATCAGCAGCAGAAATAACGGCCTGTTTAATTGGAGTTCGTCTTGCATCTCCTCCAGCAAAAACACCATCAACGCTTGTGCGTAATGTTTCGTCTACGTTTACATAGCCTTCTTCATCACGTTCTACAGCATCCTTAAGGAAATCAGTACCCGGCTTTAAACCTGCTAGGTATAAGAATACACCATCAATTTCCCAAGTGATTTCATTTTTATCAGCATCACGAACAACAATTCGTTCCACCTTTTTGTCACCTTGGATTTCTTTTAAGCGATGATTCCAAAGAACTGTGATGTTTTCAACAGACTTTAGTTCATCTGCACTTGTTTCACCTTTTAGCTTATTAGTAGGAACTAATAAATTTACTTCTTTTGCAAATTTAGAAAGTGCAAGAGCTTCATGAACGGCTTCATCTGTATCTCCTACTACAGCTACAATGCGATCTTTAAAGAATGCAGCGTCACAAGTAGAGCAATAGCTTACACCTCTGCCTGTAAATTCTTCTTCACCTTTAATCTTGCTACCTGGTGCTTTTGCTCCAACAGCAATGAATACACTCTTCGCTTTAATCGTTCCTTCCGGAAGTTCTAGAAGCTTGATGTCTTCATTTGAGAAATCAACATTCAATACATTAGATCGAATCATTGTCGTTCCGAAGTCTTTTGCTTGAATGTGCATTTTATGAAGTAGCTCTTGTCCTGTTACTTCACCAGGAACTCCAGGATAGTTAGCAATCTTATGTGTGATTGCCAATGTACCGGAAGTTGGAGACTTATCAATGATTAATGTTTTTAATCGTGCACGTGCAGCATAAACCGCAGCGGATGCACCAGCAGGTCCACCACCAATTGTAACAAAATCATAGACTTCTTCAAAGATTTCTTTTGAAGGTTCTTGGAATAATTCTTCTTCCTTTGCTTCTGTTGTAGTCGTTGGTGCCTTGGCAACACCTTCACCTGTTACACCTAAAGCCTTTTTCATCTTATTAGGACGATAGCCAATAAAAGCTTCCCCATCAATAAAAGCAACAGGAGTTGAAAAAATACCTTGCTCATGGAGATCTTCAAAAAATTGAGGGTTTTCAGTTACGTTGCGCTCCTCATACTCAAATCCCCATTCTTTAAATTCATTTTTCATTTTCTCACAGTAAGGACAACCTGTACTACTATATAAAATAATGTTAGCCATTAAATAGCCTCCTCCGATCAATATAACAATTATTACTTTATAATAATGATAAAGAAGAGTCAAGCCAGTTTAGTTATTAAGTAGCTGGTAAAACAAGGCTAACATAACTTAGACAAATTTATATAGTGATAAAGTATTCGTCTGGGTCGAATGATGTCGAAATGATATTCTTTACTTCTAAAAATGAGTGTTTTACTATATATGGTAAGGACTATCGTCGCATTTTTTTATTTTCTGATATAACAAAAGTACTATATAAAGGGCAAACTACTCGAAAGAGTACGACGCAAAGCTATAGGGGCTACAGCAGAGATGCAATGCCAGCCAGCTGCGAATGAAGATGCCTATTTTTATTGTATGTTGATAAAGGTGGGCATTTTTTATTGAGTCGTTTCTTTCCTAATGTTACTGCCCTTTTGATAAAATTTTGGATACTAAAAAGGAAGTGTAACTTGTGCAGAACCAAAAGCTGAAGTTATATCATTATAGTTACTGTACAATCTTTGCTCTCGCGTTTCTTTATTTCTATGAACCGGTTAGTGCTAATGGTTGGTGGGTCATTATCACCTTTTCTCTCGTAGCTGCTGTTTATGATTTACGTCCCATTGTCTTGCACTCGGGAGATAATTTGACACTCGCTACACCGTTATTGTTTACTGCAGGAGTACTATATGGTGTATCCACAATATTCCTCATTAATGTAATTGTTACATTTCTTCTCATCATCTATGTCCCAAAAAAATGGTTTATTCATATATTCAACGGAGTACAATATACAATCTCAGGTACAATTGGATTATGGGTATATCAACTAATTGAATCTAGTTTATCTTTTGAATGGGACAAGCTTGTCGCATTTATAGGATTCTCCGTTGTTTATTACGTCTTTAATGTGCTTCTTCTTTCAACTTTCATCCATCTTGAAGGAGGTAGACCTTATAAGGATTTACTGCCGATATTTATGGAGAAAAAGACGATTATCCTATATTTCACTACATTAGCGATTGGTCTGCTCATGGTGACTGTAGTAGAGAATGAGGGATTAATAGGGTTTTTAGTCTTTTGTTTAATTTTATTTGGACTTACATTGACCTACCGCAGTTTTTATTCTATGTTCGATCATTTTAAATCTCTTTCGGAGAAGGATGAATTAACAAAGCTATATAATCACCGATATTTCCAAGAAAGTCTTGAGAAATCCATTCAGCAAGGTAAGAAGGTTTCGTTGTTACTCATAGACTTGGATCATTTTAAGATATATAACGATACATTTGGTCATCCAAAAGGAGACGTGTTGCTGCGAGAAGTTTCATCCATTATTAAGAGAAGCATTCCCGAAACAGCCATTGCAAGTCGCTATGGAGGAGAGGAATTTACTGTCATACTTCCAGATGATGTTGAAAAGAAAAGTGCTGTAGCCATCGCAGAAAGAATCCGCTTAGCAGTCGCAAGTCACCAGTTTGAAGGTAGTGAGCAGATGCCATATAAATGTATTACGGTATCGATTGGCATTTCAGTCTATCCAGAGATGGCGAGAACGAGAGAAGGCTTAATTGATCTAGCTGATCAGGCATTATATACAAGTAAAAATACTCGAAATACAGTAAGTTATTAGATTAGAAAAAACCTTCCAGCGACAGTCTGGATGGTTTTTTGTAGCTACAAGATAGGGTTAAAAAACTTATTTTCTAATCCAAGTGTACAGTCTTTTCCTGTATCATACGAGATGTTTCCGATACTCTCCTCAATTTGAGCTAACAGTTGTTTTTCCCCTGTATGCCAATATTCCTGAAGAAGTGAAAGAATAAGATTGCCTTCTCTTTCTGCCTTTTCAAATAGTGTTAGGAAGGATTCTTCTGATTCTTCTTGGTCGTTCGTAGGATGTAACCATTTTGTGTTAGTCTCGTTTAAATAATCTTTGTCATCTACATGTTTTTGGTAGGAAAATGGAGCAATATGCTCTTTAAGTAATAAATTTTTCCAACCGTAAGGATCGTGTAATATCTGTAAGGCCCTCATCATATGTTGATAAGATTTGTTCACGTAGTCTGCAGGCATATCCCTTGCCTCAGAAGTGAACACTTTTTCAATTAGTGCTGTTAACATATGACGAATTGGTTCGTATAATGCTCTACCCACATACAACTCTTTATGGACTTGTAGTTTATACGTTTCTCTCTTTCTCCATCTTTTCATCAACAATGTATCAATAATAATTTCTAATCGTTGATGACGATTTCCTTCGTTACCAGAACGATAATTAATATATGGATGTGTATTACGGTCTAGAAGATGATGAGTGACAAACCCTGCGATATAGGCTCGTAACTTTGGATCATTATGCTGATATCCATACTGAATCAACTCCGATAAAAATATTCCGCATTTCTCATAATGTAGTTTGTTCCCAATAATCCCTACCGGTTTCGATTGCCAAGGAAAGAAATTATGATAAAAGAATGGATCTGGCCCTTGTGTTCCTAACTGGTAAAATGGCTTAAAGTCACGTAAAAAATCCTCAAATCCTACTGCCTTTGCCACTTTTTCACCATATAAAATATGAGTCCATACATTTGGCATCTAGTATCACCCCTGTACACAAAATATTCCGTCAGTTTAATGCTTATGTTAAGTATATCGTTAGAGTAAATGTGTTAAAAGATAAAAAAACAAAAAGCATTCAAATGAACACATTTGAATGCCTTTTGTGATTGTTAGAATACAAACGGCCCTACCATTATTACCATCATGAACATATGAAGAGATACGATGTAGACAACATTTACTTCTTCACTCCACTCTTTGTTACGAACGACATAGTAAATTAAGAAGGATAATGCTGCTGTTACTAATGGTAAGATAAACTGACTATAAGAAAAATCAATAAAGAATGGACCTTCGCTAATACTTGGTGAATCAAAGAATCGTTGGATGAAATAAAATTGCGTAATAAAATAAGATGCTATAGCAATCCACATAAATCTCGTTTTATTGTAAATGTTAAAGAAATTCATACTGATGAGTAACACAGTCGGTGGAATGAGAACTAGGAATGATACAGCTAAGAAAATCAAGGCACCTGAGAGTGAGAAAATAGTTCTAGAAATAGCCTGCACATAATCACTCTTTGTGAGTTTCAAGCTTGATTCAATAGCCTTCTCATTTGTACTAGCACCCATTACATAGTAAATGTCCTTTTTAGCATCAAAGTCTAACCAAGTTATGATACTTTCATTAATCATCATTGGTTTTGAAGATTGTAAGTCACTTGTCCCTATACGACTAGCTGTCCATGTATCATTAAGCAGCTCTGCCTTGAAGACATTTGTCAGATCGCGACCATTTAGTTCATTGGTAGAGGCAAACAATAGATTTACCTTATTGTCCATTTCTACAATATTAAAGTTTTTAATTAATGGAAGTTGATCTTCCCCTTCAAAAACTTTTAATTTAGTAAACGTCAGTTCATTTGGAAGACTTGCTAACGGCGAATTTGTATAGAAGTTTGTGAGTTGTAAATCTCCCCCACCTTTACGGCTAGAAGATGTATAAATGATATGTATCGAGCCATCAATAATGGAATAGTCTACACCAGAGTATGAGTCCAGGTTTGTATTATATTGAAATAACTCTGTAGTCTTCCAATTGGATTCAGTATTTTGGTGCAGTGAAAATAATAAAATACTTGCATCTGCTTTTGTAACAGTCATAAAGCTTGTTGCATCCAATGTCACAACTAAATCTTCAATAGGTCCAGCTAGTAGTGATTGTTTAACAGGCTCGAACGACTTCAGATCGATAGTGTAGATATCTTGTTCTGTTACAGCCACAGCTAGATTTTCATTTGCTTTAAATTGCTTAACATCTTCTAATAGATTCTTCGATTCACCTGAAGCAGAATGTAATGTAAGTGTATTATTTTTTACATACATAACATCTGTTCCATTCGTCCAGAAGGTATCTTGTGAACCAATTGGCACTTTAATGTCCGAATGTTTTTGTACGGTTAAATCTGGTTTCACGGTTTGGTGTAGGATTTTTCCATTGTTAGGAGTATATAAATCTATTCCATTTTCCGTTTGAATCGATAGTGGAGAACGGTTATCCGTTTCTAAGCCTAAATTAATGGAGCGACTCCAGGATTCATGATTGGAGTTTTGTTCAGAATCTAAAAAGTTAAAAAACTGAATCGTAAGTACAAAAATTAATAATAAAATAAAAGGCAGACTAGCTTTCAATTTATTCATAGTTTTTCCCCCAAGCTAGGCCATTTTCACAAAAAAATTATCGTGATTGACCCTTTTTTATGCTTAGTATACCATTAATGGAAAAAAAAGGCACTTAAAATCATCCTGCTTACTTAAGAAACAAGAAAGTTATTGTTCTCTTTCATGCATAAAAAGAAGAAGCCAGCACCAAAATTTTTGGTGCTAGCTTAATCTTTTACACCCAGCTTCCGTTGCGGAAAAGTGGTTCTACTTTGCCATCAGCTGTGATAGCATCGATATCCATTTGTTCTGAGCCAATCATAAAATCTACATGTACTAAGCTAGTATTAGACCCATTTTTACTAAGCTCTTCCTGACTCATGTTCGTGCCATTTTCAATACATGTCGGATACGCAGAACCAATTGCCAAATGGTTTGATGCATTTTCGTCATATAACGTGTTATAGAAAATTGTATTTGATTGAGCGATAGGTGATGAATGAGGAACTAATGCAACTTCCCCTAGGAAACTTGCACCTTCATCAGTCTCAATTAGACGCTTTAATGTTTCATAACCTTCCTCAGCTGAAATTTCTACAATTTTTCCTTCTTTAAATGTTAATGAAAATTTGTTAATTACATTTCCAGAATAGATAAGTGGCATCGTACTTGTCACAATACCATTAACTCCGTCCTTCTTAGGAGTCGTGAACACTTCTTCAGTTGGAATGTTAGGGGTAAAAGAAACTCCGTTGGCATTTTTTCCGCCACCACCAATCCAGACATGCTTCTCTGGTAATTCAATGGTTAAATCTGTTCCAGGTGCACGGTAATGAAGCTTCTTATACTTCTTCTCATTTAAAAACTGTACACGACTGAAAAGATTTGAACTATGGTCTTCCCATGCTTTAACAGGATCCTCCACATTAGCACGAGTACAAGTAAAGATTGCTTCCCACAATGTGTCAACTTGCTTTTCTTGAGGAATGTCAGGATATACTTTAGCTGCCCATTCAATGGTTGGAACAGATACAACACACCAGCTGATTTGACTAGCTTGTGTCATGTTTCTAAATTCCTTCATATGCTGGGCCATCGTTTTATTCGCTGTTGAAATTCGATCAGGATTAATCCCCTTTAATAAATCAGGATTTTGTGCATAAATGGATAAATAGGCACACCCATCCTTAGCCATTTCTTCATAGCCTTTTACTTTCCATACTGGAAATTCAGCAAATGCCTCATCAGGTGCATTCTCATATTTAATGCGCGTTAATACTTCATCGCTCCACTCTACATGGACATTTTTAGCGCCCGCATTGTAAGCTGATTCAGCAACAGCCCTAACATAATCTGCTGCTACTAGTGGTGCTGCAACTAATAATGTTTGTCCTTTTTGAATATTTAATCCGATTTTAACTGTTACTTCTGCATACTTTTTAAGATTATCAGTAAAGTTAGTCATGAGATTCTCCTTTAGATCGTGATATCTTTATTCTAGAAGAAACTCTAATAAAAGGAAACCGGAATTATAGAAAGCACATGTGGATTGCCCTATAATTAGGTTAGGATGTTTTCGTATAGATGCTTGCTTTCTGTAATCGCAAAAGCCAGATTTTTACCTTAGTATCTAGATATTGCCCTACTATAACTGGTTGTGTGACCAGAATAATTGGTAACAAAAGCAATAAAGTATTAGAAAAGAGCCTTAGGTAAGAGAAGGAAAGGGTTGAAGGAATCATGGACTATCCTATCGTTTTATTTGATGGTGTTTGCAATTTGTGTAATGGGGCTGTTCAGTTCTTAATCAAACACGACAAGAAGGAAAGACTTAGATTTGCATCGCTTCAATCAGAGACTGGACAGAAGATCCTAACTGAGTATGGATATTCAACCAATCAATTCGATAGCATTATCCTCGTTTCCAACCAAAAGGTATATGAAAAGTCAGATGCAGCCTTAGCTATATGCAGTGAAATAGGAGGCGTATTTTCACTGTGCAAAGTTATGTACATCATTCCAAAAAGGTTAAGGGATTCTCTATATTCATTGATTGCACGAAACCGATACAAGTGGTTTGGTAAACAGGATTATTGTATGTTGCCCACCCCGGAGTTAAGAAAACGCTTTCTCGAATAATTTAGTTACAGGAACTCAAGCTATCGATCGAAACTTGGGTTTTTTTGCCGTAATACAGGTATAATAATGAGTAGAGACAACTTGATTGGGATCAAGGCACTATGTTATTTTCTACTAGTATTTTAAGCAGGAAACAGAAAGGACGTTTGACATGTCAAAACAACAAATTGGTGTAATAGGACTCGCTGTAATGGGTAAAAATCTGGCACTCAACATTGAGAGTAGAGGATACTCAGTATCTGTATATAACCGTTCAAGTGAGAAAACAGACAGTATGCTACAAGAGAATCCAGGAAAAAATCTAAAACCTACATATACAATGGAAGAGTTTGTCGAATCATTAGAAACACCTCGTAGAATGCTATTAATGGTGCAAGCAGGGAAGGCAACGGATGCAACAATAGAACAGCTAGTTCCATTATTAGATGAAGGTGACATTATTATTGATGGAGGAAATGCCTATTTTCCTGACACGATGCGCAGAAATAAAGAGCTTGCTGAAAAAGGCATTCGCTTTGTTGGAACAGGTGTATCTGGCGGAGAAGAGGGTGCGCTTAATGGACCATCAATTATGCCTGGAGGTCAGCGTGAAGCGTACGAGTTAGTTGAACCGATTTTAAAGGATATATCAGCAAATGTAGACGGTGACCCTTGTTGTACGTATATAGGTCCAGACGGTGCTGGTCACTATGTCAAGATGGTACATAACGGAATTGAGTATGGTGATATGCAATTAATTAGTGAGGCATATTTCTTACTAAAGAATATTGCAGGTGTATCGGCAGAAGAGCTTCATGAAATTTTCTCTGAATGGAATAAGGGAGAATTAGACAGCTATCTAATTGAAATTACAGCAGACATCTTCACAAAGGTTGATGAAGAAACAGGAAAACCTATGGTTGATGTGATTCTTGATAAAGCAGGTCAAAAAGGAACAGGTAAGTGGACAAGTCAAAGTGCACTTGATTTAGGTGTACCGCTTCCGATTATTACTGAGTCTGTATTTGCCCGTTTTATCTCTGCACTTAAGGATGAGCGAGTAAAAGCAAGTAAGATCTTAGCTGGACCTGAAAAGAAAGAATTCAGAGGAGACAAAAGTGAGTTTATTGAGTCTGTTCGCCGTGCATTGTACGCTAGTAAAATCTGCTCGTATGCTCAAGGATTTGCTCAAATGCGAGCGGCTTCAGAGGAGTATGATTGGAATTTAAACTATGGCGAAATTGCAATGATTTTCCGTGGTGGATGCATCATCCGTGCGCAATTCCTTCAAAAAATCAAGGAAGCGTATGATCGTGATCCAGGACTTGCAAATTTATTGCTTGATCCGTATTTCCAAGATATTATTGAAAATTACCAATCAGCTATGCGTGAGGTTGTATCAGTAGCTGTTCAAAACGGCATTCCAGTTCCTTGTTTCTCAAGTGCAATTGCCTATTTTGACAGCTATCGTACAAAAACATTACCTGCAAACTTATTGCAGGCACAACGTGACTACTTTGGTGCTCATACATACCAACGTGTGGATAAGGAAGGTACATTCCATACAAATTGGATGGAAAAATAATAAAACAGCCCCCGTTTCTTATGGAACCGGGGTTTGATTTTTTACTTAGGGCTCTTTTCTAGAATTTTGTTGCTTTTCGTACAATTATTCTGGGTGTATTCCAGTTTTAGAAGCAAATCGAGGTAGGATTAGAAACGAGCAACACTCTTTATGTATAGAAGTATCTAGATACTAAGGTGAAAATCAAACTTTTGGAATTTTTGCGAGAAATTCACAATCTATACGAGAACAGCTTACTAAAAAGAAATATGTATAATAGAATGAAGAATAATAAACAATAGCAAGGCTAATAGGAAAAGAGGGATCGTATGGAGAACGGTTATACTCATTTTAATAAAACCTTATATTACAGCACAGTGCTTGTTGTAATTGCACTAATGCTTCTTGGTCTTTTTGTAGATAATCCACTTCGTCCCTATCATACAACAGGGTATATTACACATGTCGTTCTTGTTATCCTTTTTTCTATTTGTTTATTTATGTACCCAACATTTGCAACTCGTAGCCTGAGATTTATCATCATCATTGTAGCATCAACCTACTTCTATACGATTTTTTTCTTATATCCTGATACGTGGTCTAACTTTATTTTTTTATGCTTTATACCTGCCATTTCAATTCTTTTTTATGATAAAAGACTTTTTCATTTTTCTTTACTATTCAATACGATCTCAGTTATTTTGCTCTTTAGCTATATTACATTAGATGACCGAGGAATACTGTATTCATACATAAGGGAAGACTTAATCGGAAATAGTATAAACTTTTTAGGTAGCCAAGCAATCTTGTACTTTATCTTTTATTTATCGTACGGACGGTTAAAGAAGCAGAGACTTTACTATGAACAAATTAAACAATCAGAACGGCTAAAAACAACAGGACAACTGGCTGCTGCGGTGGCACATGAAATTAGAAACCCCTTAACCGTTGTGAAAGGTTTCTTACAGTTATATGAACAAGAGAGTGTAAATAATGAGAGTAGTAAGCGGCATTACTCGTTAATGATTAATGAATTAAACACAGCTGAACAAGTAATTTCTCAATTTTTATCTGTTGCAAAGCCGGACAAGGACAGTGAGACCGAGTTGGTAAATGTGAAGGAGGTTCTTAGTAGTGTAACAGATTTACTAAGCTCTTATGGTCTTTTGCATGACAATAAGGTTGAACTTACTGCAATTGATAATTGTTTTATAGCAGCAAATACGATTGAGTTTAAACAGCTGTTAATAAATATTATTAAAAATGCCATTGAAGCATCTAAAGTTGGTGATTGTGTAGTTATATCAGCTGAAAGAAAAAAAGGCATCGTTGAAATCAAAGTAGTGGATAATGGCAACGGGATGACAAAGGAAGAAATTAATTCTCTTGGAACACCATTTTACTCATTAAAAACCAAAGGTACTGGACTCGGAATGATGATTTGCTTTAACATTGCGACAAAATATAATGGAGTTATTCTTTTTGATAGCGTGAAGAATAAAGGAACTACGGTTACAATTAGGTTTCCAGCATCTAGATGAGTTAAACGTTTTTGAATGATCAATATGTTTTAGCTAGGATAATGGATACATTCTCTAACTTATATAAATTTTATTCAACTGTTGAAATCTATTGTTTTACCCACTGCTAGAATTGGACATACTACGTCTATATGAGGAGAAATGGGCAGGTGGTTAGAATGATAGAATTAACACTAGAAGAAAGAAAACAAAAGATAAAGTCCCTTTTAGAAGATGAAAGTCTCATTGATCTTCTTCAAAATTATATTACTTTATCAATAGATAGTAAGAAAATGAATGATAATCTAGCTTCTAGAATTCTCCGTTCTGAAAATGAAGCACTTATAGCAAGTAGTACAGAGATTGAAACATTATTATACTCTCAATTATATAAGTTAAGAAATTTAATCATAAGAAAATGTGGAATTGATATTGAATTATTTGAGGAAATTTGGGATGACAAAGAGGGCCTGGTTTTGTTTGATATTTATATGAGCAAAATGATTGAGGAGGATCACTATCCTCATGGAAGCATTAATAAATCATATATAAAATTGTTAGTTGCTTCTCTTGTTAATATTGAATTTTATCGCGTATAAATAGAAGTGAGGCTGGGACATAACTTAATAGTCTATCCCTATATAGGAACATTGTATAAGTTATTATTCTAATAATTTTGTTACTAAATTAACTAGTTGAGTTGGAAGAATAGCGTTCTATTACGCTACAGCCACTCGCTTTCCGTGGGGAGGAACCTGAGCCTCCTCAGCTTCGCCTGCGGGGTCTCAGCCTTTCCTCTATCTCCCACAGGAGTCGAGTGGCTTTCGCTCCATTCCACAGTGTTATAATTATATGCTTTTAAGCATTGTACAGAATAAATACAAATCAATTTAAAAACAAATAAAGAACCGAATTATTAGGCGAAAGATCAATTGAAATACCTCCTAATAGTTCGGTTTTCTCATTGACTGAAATGTGTATGTCCCATCCTCATTTTTACGAATGTTTACAAATTGTTATTATGTACGAAAAATGCTTTAGGTGGAGACTCCATCCAGCCTTTCTCTATTAAGATGTTTGCTCCATTATCTAATCAGTACTACGATAAGAAAAGACCAGATCATCTGGAATCTGGCCTGTTTGTATCAAAATATACTATGCCTGCATACCTTCGAATAGTAAGACTCTAGTCGGGGCTGCGTCTGTTCCGATTAATTTCATAGGTGCTGCCACCATATAGTAATCACCAGCTGGAACATCTTTTAGACGTACTCCTTCAATGACCACGATGTTTTTCGAAAATAATGCTTTATGTGTGGGATGTCCCTCTTGACTGCGTTCTACTCCAAGTGCATCAATCGCAAGGCCACGTATTTCTAGTTCTGCTAAATACTGAGCTCCGTCCTCTTTTAAATAAATGAAATCAAAGTTAAACTCTTCGTCAAAAGAATTCTTCGTCTTAAATAACAGAAAATCACCTTTTTGTATGTGATGAACTTCTAAATCCTTTTTAGTAATTCCATCTTCAACTTCTGTTAAGTCCAGTACCTTTGATGATCCAATGATGTTTTCAATATCAATGGTTTCAATTGTTGCACCGTCATTCATCATGTGAAGTGGTGCATCCATATGTGTACCAGAATGAACGTCAAGTGAGATTCTTGTTTCGGTTACATGTCCATTCGTAACAGTATCAAATGTAGGCTGCTTTTCAGGTTTATTCTTATAAACAGGCATTCCCACATAGATGGGAGTTGTTATATCATACATTTTCATTTATTTCACCTCTATTTATTCGCTTAATGGCCACCAGTGGAAACCGTCATTTTCTAGGAGCTTATCAGCTTTTTCTGGACCAAGTGAGCCTGATTTGTAATTCGGGAAGTCAGTTGCTTTATTTGTAGCCCACGCTTCAGAAATAGTATCAATAAACTTCCAGGACAACCCAACCTCATCCCAATGAGCAAAGTTTGTTGCATCACCACGTAAGCAATCATATATCAAACGCTCATAAGCCTCTGGTGTATTCATACTGTTTTGACTCTTGCTGCTAAATTCCATTTTAATTGGTGTTGTTTCCCCTGTAGGACCTGACTTCTTCGCGTTAATATGTAATGTAATACCTTCTTCTGGTTGAATGTGAATGACAAGCACATTCGGACGTCTCTCTTCACCTACAGGGAAGTATAGATTCATCGGCATGTCTTTAAATTCAATGACAATTTTCGTTGATTTGACGGCCATTCGTTTTCCTGTTCGGATGTAAAATGGAACACCAGCCCAACGGAAGTTATCAATTAAAAGCTTTCCAGCAACAAATGTCTCAGTATTCGACTCAGGCTCAGTCCCATTTTCATCACGGTAGCCTCGTACTTCTTTGTCGCCCACATGACCTGCCCCGTATTGACCTCTTACGAAATACTGATCCACCTCGTCCACTGAAATGGCACGCAAGGACCGTAATACTTTTACCTTTTCACTTCGGATTTCTTCCGTATTTAAGCGACTCGGAGGTTCCATTGCAAGAAGGGCAACCATTTGAATCATATGGTTTTGGACCATATCACGAAGGGCACCAGACTTTTCATAGTAGCTTGCACGTTCTCCAACCCCTAGCGTTTCACTGGATGTTACTTGGATATTTGATATGTAACGATTGTTCCATAACGGTTCAAAAAGTGCATTAGCAAATCGAATTACTTCTATATTTTGGACCATCTCTTTTCCGAGGTAATGGTCAATACGATAGATTTCATCCTCTGTAAAGGCACTCCGAATTTGTTTATTCAGCTCTCGTGCAGAAGGTAAATCTCTGCCAAAAGGTTTTTCAATCATGAGGCGCTTCCATCCGGCTGTATCTGTCAATCCTTCAGACTGTAGCTTAGTAGCAATCGTACCGAAAAATTCAGGAGCCATTGCTAAATAAAAGATTCGATTGCCAGCAGTATGATAGGTCGTATCCAAATTCTCTAATAAATGCTTCAAATCTAGATAAGACTCTTTATTTGTCACATCAAACGGATGATAGTAAAAATGATCGCAGAATTGGTCAATTTTTGAATCATCTAGCTTTGCTTCAAGTAAAGCTATGCGTACATTTTCACGGAATTGCTCATTAGAATTGGCCCGTCTCGCTACACCAACAACTGCAAATTCCTCAGACAGCTTTCCATTTAAATATAGGCGGTAAATAGAAGGAAACAGTTTTCGGTTTGCCAGGTCTCCAGTTGCTCCAAAGATAACAATTAGTGATTTAGGATTTTCGATATTCAATGCCTTAGACCTCACTTTAAATAGGATGCTATATGTAGATTGTTATTTCTTTCTATAATTGTACTTGCTGTTTGCACACTTTCTAGTATAAGCAAAATACAGCAGATGAAACAAATCTTCATTATTGTAACAAATATCTATGAAAAAGAACATTTTGTAACATTGTATGGTTTATTTAGTTGTTTTTAAGAATTTATGATAGTAAATCAAATTCATCTAATGATTGAATCCAATTCCTTTGTGCAGTACAAAGGCTCTTTTTTAAAACTTTGTTGCTATTAGCAAATTATTCTGGGTGAACAACCAGTTATAGAAGCTAAATTGAAGTTGAACTAGGAAAGATCAACTCTCTTTATGTATAGAAGTATCAAATACTAAGGTAAAAATCCGGCCTTTGGGATTTTTACAAGAATGCAACAATCTATAAGAAAACAGCCAAAAGAAAAAAGCTCGTCTTTTCGTGAGGGCTTATACATATAGTGTAACAAATACAATAATTTATGATGAAGGTGAGTAGATGAAGAACACAAAGGCCATTTTACAGGTTGCAGCGACATATATTGGGACAATCGTTGGAGCGGGATTTGCGACTGGAAAAGAGGTTGTTCAGTTTTTTTCTCAATATGGAATGATTGGCATTATCGGTATTTTGATTAGCGGCTACTTTTTTATTTGGATTGGAACAAAATCGATGCTAATTGCAAAACGAATTGATGCCAATTCCTATCAAGAGATTAATGAATACTTATTTGGCCAAAAAATCGGCAAAGTTGTGAATGCTGTATTACTTATTATGTTATTTGGCGTTACGTCTGTTATGTTTTCTGGGACAGGAGCTGTATTTCAAGAGCAGCTTGGGTTACCTTCTCAACTTGGAATTATTTTAACCATTGTTCTTTGTTATTTAGCTGTTATCAGAGGAATGAAAGGACTTCTTGCAGTGAATTCGGTTATTGTTCCAATGATGTTGCTTTTTAGTTTAGTCATTATATTCGCATTCCCAGGTTCATCAGTCTATTATGGAGAATCTCCCAATTTAGTAAAAGTACTAATGAGTGCACTCGCATATGCGTCCTATAACATTGTATTAGGTCAGGCTGTGCTTGTACCATTAGGGAGAGATAGTGAGAATGAAAGTATCATTAAATGGGGCGGGTTTTTAGGTGGATTAGGTTTGACCTTGATCCTCGTTACTAGTCATTTAGCGCTCATTACGATACCGAATATGACAGCATATAGCATACCGATGGCAGAAATCATTAAGCAAATAGGGACGGTTCTTCATATCCTGTTTGTCATTGTCATTTATGGTGAAATTTATACAACGTTGATCGGAAACGTATATGGTATCTCAAGAAAGCTTTCTGGAACATCAACACCTAAAAAATCAATTATTATCATGATTTTAGTCATCTGTTATTTTGTTAGTTTAATTGGTTTTGACTCGTTGATTAAGTATTTATATCCTCTATTCGGTTACATCGGCTGTGTCGTTTTACTTTCCTTAATGGTTAAAAAGATGCCGGTGAAAAGATAGAAAAAAGTTCGCAGCTTCTGCGAACTTTTTCATGTTTATGTATTCCGGCTCATAAATTTTTTTAGTAAACGGATTTGACCGACGTGAGCTTGCTCATCTGTCATAACATGTGTCCATTTGAAATAGTTATTTGCCTTGTTTCCAAACCAAAAGTCTGTTTCTACATATAGCCATTCATCGGATAATGCTTTAAATTGATCAAAGGTATATTTTCTTGATTCTTCTAAGTTGGATAAATAATAATCATTTGTGTACCCCTTAATGGATTGGGCAGGTTGGCCCAATTGCAGGGCAGGATTCAGCCGGTTAATATCTTCTTCTGTTAATTCTCTGCCTTCAAAGGTCTCAATGTTATAAGCGGCATTTAAAGCATGGATATGAGCTAATAACATTCCGATTGAATTGCTCTCTTCATCCATACGGAAGTCTAGTTCTTCTACTGTTAAATCCTTTACTTCCTGTTTAAGTCTTCCCCTGATATAATTCATTTGTGATACAAGTCTGGAAAATTCTAAACTAAATCCTTCTTTTTTTGCAATTAAAAATAATTGAGTAAAATCCATTTAGCTACCCCCTAAGAAAAATTATACCTTTTTTGCAGGTTAATAAAGATTTACTTGACTTTCATGATCAGACTCATTATATTACTAATAAATCTTAGCAAATATTTCATAGTAGAAGGCGTTGAGAAGGATTAGTAAAGTGATTATACCGTTTTATTTAGAGAGGAAGCCAAATGCTGAAAGGCTTCTATAAAACAACACTTGAACCTACCTTTGAGTTCTGTATCGATAAGGTGCAGCGGAGAAGTCCGTTATCCTGTTTGAGAGTATGAGGCACATTGTGCTTTATAAATAAGGGTGGTACCGCCAAGCCATGGTCCCTTTTTGGGATTATGGCTTTTTTGTGTTTTCTAAATTAATTTTTGAGGTGAAAGAAGATGGCGAAGGAATTTGTAAAAGATATCACATCGATGGAAGATGATTTTGCGCAGTGGTATACAGATGTAGTGAAGAAAGCTGACTTAGTTGATTACTCAAGTGTTAGAGGATCTATGATTATCCGTCCTTACGGCTACGCACTGTGGGAAAATGTGAGGGATGCGCTAGATAAGAGAATTAAAGAAACAGGTCATGAGAATGTATATATGCCTCTATTTATACCAGAAAGCCTTCTTCAAAAAGAAAAAGATCATATTGAGGGATTTGCACCTGAAGTGGCATGGGTTACGCACGGAGGATCTGAGGAGCTAACAGAAAGACTGGTAGTTAGACCAACTTCAGAGGTGCTATTCTGTGAGCATTACAAAAATATTATTCATTCTTATCGAGACCTGCCAAAGTTATATAACCAATGGGCAAATGTTGTGAGATGGGAGAAAACTACAAGACCATTTCTGCGTACATTAGAGTTTTTATGGCAAGAAGGACATACCGCTCATGCTACGGATGAAGATGCGCATGATGAGACAACAAGAATGCTGGATGTGTATGCTGAGATTTGTGAAAAAGTGCTGGCAATTCCGGTAGTGAAAGGTCAGAAAACAGAAAAAGAAAAGTTTGCAGGTGCAAAATTTACGTATACAATTGAAAGCTTGATGCACGACGGTAAAGCATTACAAACTGCTACTTCTCACCATCTTGGTGACGGCTTTGCGAAGTCATTTGGTATTCAATATACAGATAAAGAAGGGAAATTGCAGTATGTTCACCAAACATCATGGGGATTTACAACTCGTGTTATCGGGGCTTTAATTATGGTACATGGTGATAATCGTGGACTCGTTATTCCTCCAAAAGCGGCACCAACTCAGGTGATGATTGTTCCGATTGCACAGCATAAAGAAGGTGTATTAGATTATGCTTATGCGTTAAAAGCTGAGTTATCTGCATTAGCTCGAGTTGATATTGACGCAAGTGATAAAAAGCCTGGATGGAAGTTTAATGAGTATGAAATGAAAGGAATTCCACTTCGTTTAGAAGTAGGACCAAAAGATATTGAAAACAAGCAAGTTGTGCTTGTTCGACGTGACACGGCAGAGAAGATTGTGGTGGCAACGGACCTGCTAAATGAAACAATAGAGAAGCTGCTAGAAGATATTCAACAAAACTTATATAACAAAGCACTAGATTTGCGAGAAGAGAAAACCAAACCAGCTACGAGCTTAAATGAATTTAAGGAGAGTATAGAAGCTGAAGGTGGGTTTATTAAAGCGATGTGGTGCGGGGAACAAGCTTGTGAAGATCGTATAAAAGAAGAAACAGGGGCAACGTCTAGATGTATACCATTTGATCAGGAAGAAGTGTCAACAACCTGCGTATGCTGTGATAAGGAAGCAAAGCAAATGGTGTACTGGGCAAAAGCATATTAAAGTAAAGTAGGGATCATTTGTGATCCCTGCTTTTTCATCATCATCTATTCATCAATTTGTATCCGCTTTTTCAGTTTAGAGCCTTTTGGAGCAGTAATGGTTAAGACACCATTTTGATAGGAGGCTTTCGTTTGCTTCTCTGAAATAGGATAGGGTAGTTGAATATGGCGTTCAGAACGTTGGTAGGACCTTTCTCTTCGGTAGAAATTATGAGTATTGTGATTTAGTTCATTTTCTTCCTTATGCTCTACTGCAATTCGGAGATACTGTCCTTCAATATCAAGATGAATTTGGTCGCGTTTTACACCTGGTATTTCGGCTTTAATCACAAGCTGTGTATCTGTTTCATATAAATCAATTGGTATTCCAGCTAAGAAGCTTCGTCCGAAAAATTCATCAATGGAATTCATCGCACCCTGAAGCGGCCTAGAGTGAAAAAAGTCATCAATGGATTTCATTAGATGATGTACCGGCTCTTCTCTTTTTGAGAGATTATGCTTTCTTTCTTTCATAGACTCACAATCCTTTCTAAACAGAAATTTCCATCTTGTTAACACGTTTAAGTGGAGGTATCATATATAATTATTCTATTAGTGGACTACGTTAGATGAGAATGGGCGATAGTGGAATTCAAGAATACATCGTAGAGGTTGGTATGTATGACACAAAAGCGTGTAAATTGTTTTCAGTGCAAACATTTTTATACAACATGGGATAAACGGTTTCCGAGAGGATGTAAGGCGTTTAATTTCAAGACCCCTCACATACCGTCAGTGGCTGTTCATCAGTCATCAGGGAACCCATGTATGAAGTTCGAAGCAAAACAAAAATAACGTAACGAAAAGAGAACAGGAGAATACAGGATGAGAAAAACGTTTCAGTCTTATCATCCTATTGTGTGGACATTATTAGCAGGGACGGTTTTTGCCAGAGGAGCAAGCTTTGCGGCGATGCCGTTTTTAGCGCTTTATTTGTCAAAAACAGCTGATGTTAGTCCGTTATTAATTGGTCTTACAATTGGGATAGGGCCATTAACAGGAACAATAGGTGGATTTATTGGTGGTCATTTATCAGACCGTTATGGAAGAAAAGTCGTAATGTTAACGACTATTTTTGTGTGGGCAGCGGTGTTTTTTGGATTTGCTTTTTCAGAGCATGTCCTAGCCTTTATGCTATTAAATGCTGTAAATGGTCTTTCCAGATCCTTTTTTGAACCAACGAGTCAGGCATTAATGGCAGATGTGACAGAAAAGGAAAAAAGGCTTAAGGTATTTTCTATGCGGTATATGGCCATTAATATTGGTGCATCAGTTGGACCGCTATTAGGGGCCTATTTGGGTATGATATCAGCAAACTTAACATTTGTTATTACAGGGAGTGCCTATTTACTATATGGCATTGTCCTTCTCATCTTATTAAATAAATATAAAATTATTAATGTGAATGAAGGAAAGGCTGTTGCATCGTTTAAAGAGGCCTTTCGCGTAATTGGACGTGATGTTTCACTGCGGTATTTTATTTTAGGTGGTATTCTAGTGAACATCGGGTATTCCCAAATTGAATCCTCCTTGCCACAGCATTTGGATTCATTGTTAGAGGATGGAGTTGTCTTGTATTCAGTCCTACTATCTGCAAATGCCATAACAGTCGTTCTACTGCAAATTCCACTTAGTAAGTTAGCAGAGAAGTGGAAGACCCTTCATGCGATGATGATCGGAAGTTTATTGTTTACAGCTGGATTTATCGGGTTTGCTTTATCAGGCGGCTGGACTGGATTTATCGTTTCCATGACGATTGTAACTGTAGGTGAGATTTTCCTGTTTCCATCTGGAAGTGTATTTATTGATAAAATAGCACCTGAGGAAATGAGAGGAACGTACTTTGGTGCGGCTCAGTTTCGCTCAGTAGGTCATTCAGCTGGTCCGATGTTCGGGGGCTGGATTTTAAGTCAGTACAGCGGGCAGCTTTTGTTCTTCATTATTGGCGGGGTCATTGCGGTAAGCACGTGGTTTTACTATGCCGGTAACGCCAGGTATGAAAGACAAATCCAACATAACACTCTTTCAGCATAAAGGGGTAGCACAGGCTACCTCTTTTCCTATCATGCGAAAACATTAGCCAAGGTTGGAATGGTCAATAAGTCATCATTTTGTTCATCAGTTTTAGCATGGATGTAGACTGCCTTCATTCCGAGCTTAAGAGCAGGAGCAATTTCATTGATAAAATTATCACCAATTGAAATAGCCTCATGGGGCTCGACATCATACTGTGTTAAAAGTCTTTTGAAGAGTTCTTCTGTTTTTGCAGGCTTCATGGAAGAAGGTAATATATGCTCAAAGATCGTATCAAGTTCCAGTTCCTTTAATAATCGCAGGGCATCATCAAGATCACTGTTTGTACATAGTACCAATTTTTTGGTTTCCTTTAATTCAAGCAGTCCTTGCTTTAAGCCGGGTGTTTTAGTTAATTGGAATTGATCCGTCACCATAAATTCCTTTGTTCGATTATAACTCGCAATTGTATCTGAAACTCCGTAATGCATAGCTGCTACAAATGGTAACCACCAGCCATCTCCAATGGCTATCATTGACTTAAAATTAAACAAAAGAGGAGTCGGATATTGATAATCTACCACGTTTCCATTCCAGTCCTGAACTAATGTAACTTGCAAGTTCATTGGATTTAGCGTTAATGCCAAGTCATTTTCTACATCATATGCCGTTCCAATCTGCACGACGTGTGTACCTGCTTTCATTGCCTCATAATCCTGGTGAAAATTCAATTGAAGTTCTCTATTTGGTAACTGATCTGCCAAAAGGTCAGCATAATAATCAAAGTGATCGGTATCTTCATATAAGGTACCATCCAAATCAAAAATGAAGAGCTTAGCATGTTCTATAAATGATCTCATATGTAACCTCCTTTTTTATAACTAAATTGGACTTCTTTTTCGATTATTATCCATACTGAAAAATACACTATAGGGACCTTGTATTGAAATCAGAGATGCTATACGTTACGATAACGACATGATGAAGAGTAAGGTTGTGAGAAAAATGGAAATAATGATTTCGACGATTCTACATAAAATGGACAATGAATTACAAAAGGCATACGAGGCAAAAGATGAACAGGCATTAAGAGAGCATCTTCTTGTCATAAAAACATTATGTGGACTTGTATTAGAAGAGAAAAGGACAAGTGGAGACATAGTAAACCAACCACCACCGTTGCGCAAAAAAGAGCCTGTTCTAACTTCATATGAAGAACAGGAGGATGATTCAAACGGTGATTCATTATTCGATTTTTAAACTGAAAACTTTACCAACCATATTTCATTCTTTGTAGGAAAAACTGACTGTAAAGCAATGAAAAATGGAGGTAACAAGATGAATAATAATACAAATGGTATTTTTCCAGGTGCTTTTATCTTTGATGAAGTCAATTCAAGTACGGATACGAAATTAAATCATGACCGATATGATGTATATGTGAATGGTGAATTTGTCGGACATAAAACGTTATTAACTCAATCTGAAACAATTGGTGATGTAAATGATTTCTTGCAAACACAAGGATATCAAAAATTCGAAGCTAAGCTAGACGGTGATCACTATGATGTTCAAGTCGACGAAGATGAAGCAGCAGTAAAAGAGGCTCTTCAAATTTACTTACAAAGCCGTTGAGCAAAAGCCCCCTTATTGGGGGCTTTTGTATGGGAAAAAGTATCTTCTATTTAACATTTGGGCGTTTTCTATGGTTATTGGCTGAAAGCTTACCTTCCCTTGAAGAGGCAGCTGAACAAATTTGGGAATATCACAGCTAATGACTGTGCCGATTCTTGGATACCCTCCCGTTGTTTGTCGATCGGCCAGTAAAACAATCGGGTGACCATCAGGAGGAATTTGAATACCTCCTAAAGGAATGGGGTCTGAAGAAAGGGACCTTTGTTCAGAATGGATGGCCGTTTCTCCGTGTAGTCGATACCCCATTCGATCTCCAAGTGTATAGGTATAAGCTTGTTTTTCAAATATGAATGCAGCCTCTTCTTGTAAATAGTCTAAATGGGGCCCTCTAATATAACGAACGTTTATTTCTTGACTATAATCAGGAATTTCCTCTTGAATGAGCCCTCGGTTTCGATTGGTCAAACTGGGGTTCGTACTATAGTAAGTGGTATCTGAATTCACCATTGTTCCGATACCAGCCTTTTGATAGGTGGACTTGCTGCCTAATACATCTTCAATATCAAAACTGCCTCTAATCGCTAAATATGCAAAGTTTCCTTGTAGTTGTTTTCCAAACCGGAGTACATCCCCTATTTTTGCTGTATACGTTCTCCATCCCTGTATTGGAGATGAGTTCAATGTTGGAGATAAATTTGCTCCACAAATTGCAAAAGTAACTGAATCTAAGAAGGTGAGTGTTGGACCGACAACACAAAATTCAAGACAAACAGCATGCAAAGGATTTCCTACCAATGCATTGGCTGATTGAAAAGCAAAGGAATCCATTGCACCAGAAGTGACAACACCGTAGCGCTGATATCCAAATCTTCCTTTATCCTGAAAGCTAGTGGCTAATCCCTTTTTCTCAATGTGGATGATTGGTTTTCTACTCACTTTTTTACTCCTAAAGGCATGATTTGAATGCCTTTATCACTTAGTGCCATTTGTAATTGGGATGCTAGCTTTTCAGAGCCCTGATGGTCGCCATGTATACATAATGTATCTGCTTCTATACGAATAATAGAGCCGGAGATAGTGGTCACTTCATTTCTTTCAATAATGGAAAGAGCCTGTTCAATGGATTCCTTAATCGTTGAGATAGAAGAGTTAGCAAGATATCTTGGTGTTAATGTTCCATCATCCTGGTAGGTTCGGTCGATAAAAGCTTCAATGGCATAAGGGACGTTTACATCAATGCAAGCTTGAATGAGTTCGCTGTGAGCCAGTCCATATACAACTAAAGTCGGGTCAAATAATTTGATAGCTTCTACAACAGCTTTTGCAATATACGGTTCAGTTGAAGCCATATTGTATAAGGCACCATGTGGCTTAACATGGGTTAATGGTACACGCTCTGCATGACATAATGCTTGAATGGCACCTAGTTGGTATAACATTAGACTTTTGATTTCATCTGCATCTAGTTGCAAGGGACGTCTTCCAAATCCATGTAAATCATAGAAGCCTGGATGTGCACCGACATTTACTCCTTTTTCCTTTGCCATTTTAATTGTCCTACTCATAATAGTTGGATCACCTGCATGGAATCCACAGGCAATATTGGCTGAAGAAATATAGTGTAAGAGTATATCATCCTGCCCTATTGTATAGATTCCAAAGCCTTCGCCTAAATCACAGTTTATATCAATCTGTTTCATCACTAGCCTCCAATTCCTCTATGCTAATTGCGTAGAACGATAATGTATCTCCGGGCTGAAATAAAAAGGGCTGTGCCTTCGATGGGTTAAATAATTGGATAGGAGTCTGTCCAATAATATTCCATCCTCCAGGTGACGATAGAGGATAAATCCCTGTATAGAGTCCTCCAATTCCGACGGCTCCTTTCGGGACATGAGTTCTAGGTGTCGATTTTCGAGGTGTGTGAAGACGGTTATCAAGTCCTGTTAAATAAGGAAATCCAGGGAGAAACCCCATTATAGCGACTTTATATGTAGTATCCAGATGGAGTTGTATCATCTCTTTGGGAGTCATGTTTTTTGCATGAGCGAGCTCTACCAAATCTAAAGCTACCTGCTCGTCATAACAAATAGGTATAGAATGGTGTATTGACTCAGTTGCCTTAAACTTGTTTTTACCTTCAAGAAAAGGCGCTACAACATTTTTCATTTGATCAAATGTACAAATTGATGTGTTATATTCAATCATGATTGTTTCAAATGCCGGAACAATGTCTATAATGGAGGGATGCCTTTGTTCACCTAACCGGCGTGCTATATGATGTATATAGTTCAGTAATTGATCAGGATGGTTGTGTTTGAATGTGATGAGTAAACTCGTATCACTAAGTGGTTGAATGGTGTATGGAACCATATGCGCCTCCCTTTTTTAGAATATTATAATAATTATACCATAACGTTGATAGCGAGGAATTACCTTGGATTTTTACAGGCTAATCCATTATGATGGAAGAAAAGTATATAAGTAAGGTGTGAAAAATCATGAAACTATTTATCGTAATCGGTGCAATAAATGCATTAATTGCAGTTGCACTAGGTGCTTTTGGAGCACATGGACTTGAAGGAAAGTTATCAGCAAAGATGCTGGAAGTATGGAAAACGGGAGTAACATACCAGATGTTCCATGCGATTGGCCTATTAGTTATTGGTTTACTGGTAGGTAAGTACGAGAATGTTGCGTCCTTTACATGGGCGGGTTGGATTATGTTTATTGGAATCGTTTTATTCTCAGGTAGTTTATATGCATTAAGTACAACGGGAATTAAATTCTTCGGTCCAATTACTCCATTAGGTGGGGTTGCCTTTTTAATTGCTTGGTTCATGGTCATCATTGGTGCTGTGAAATATTTGTAAAAAAGAAGAGGCTGGGACACAACTTAATAACTTAACTCCAAATACGAACAATATCTATACTATTATATTTAGTATTATTATTAGGCTTAATTAAAGAGTTAGTGTTGGAAGAACAAGTTCGTTCCACTGCGCTACAGCCACTCGCTTTCCTCTACTTCCCGCAGGAGTCGAGTGGCCTACGCTCCATTCCACTTAATTATTATTATAGTATGTATATGCAGAACCAATAACTCTATTTAAAACAAAATACCCGAATTATTAGGCGAATGATTCATTAAAATAATCACCTAATAGTTCGGGTTTATTATTGTCTAAAATATTTACGTCCCAACCTCTGTTATAACTCTTGAATCTTCTTCTAAAAACTCGCTTATTCTATCTAGGGTTATACGTTGTTAATGGTGCAGTACCATATGGATATTCGTAAGCTAGTTCTTCATCAAATGTAATATAATTTAGGAATACCATTAATAGTAAGTATCTCATTCCAGTTTGAGGATCGCTCAGTATGATATGGTCACGACCTGCAGCTTCAACAATTCCCTTGAATACTTCACGGTTGTTTTCAAATGTCATATAAACCGTTGCAAGCTTACCTTTGTTTAATCGTAAAATATTTTCAATATAAGACTGTTCTAAAGGAAGCATACCTGGCACAAGTTCTGCCGGATTTTGCATTCCTACGTTAGGAGCACCTGGCTGCACGAAAGGTCCACCAGCCTGGGCATACGGGTTATACGTCAATGTGGTAGGTACCGGTTGCTGCATACCTTGAGCAGGAAATCCAGTCCCAAAATAACCATAAGGATTTGTTTGTGCATACTTTTGATTCATGAAAACCCCTCCTATTAATGAAGATTAACGATACACATCTGGACAATTCTCCGAAGTTGGTTTGTAAAAACAGTGAGACTTAAACCTTCCTGAGTTCCACTGGTTATACCACTGAGCGGGGCAATTACCACCTGGTTTGAAAAACCAAAGTGAGTATTCAGCCGGGTTGAAGCGTTGTCCTTTTAACACTCTCCGTGCTAACTCGATTTCAGTGGGTCTAGCTGCCTGATAAAAGTAGCCCTTTTTTGTTGCTTCAAAACCACCAGGACTTTGATAAATCATTTGGCGGATGTTGGTGATTTTCTTGAAATCTAAACAAGCAGCACGAGCACGATTAACTCCTACATTTCCAACTAATAGCATTCCTTGCTGTCCTTCGCCTTCTGCTTCAGCACGTAAGAGCCGAGCTAAAAGCTTCACATCATCCTCCGTATGAGCAACTACAGCCATCTTAAATTCACCCTTCCTATTCACCGATAAGAACCATTAGTAACATATGGGCAGGCGTTGGAAATGGTGCAGCTAAGATTATGTGAAAAGGACGTTAAATCCACTATTGATACTATGAATGTTGAAAGCAGTTTATGACTAAAAAAAGCCTCCTTATAAAATAAGGAGGCCATGAGTGTATATTTAATTTTAAGTCTATTAATTAACGTGTAAGAATTGAGGAAGCTTCTCGGCAGCTAGGATATTTCCGACAAAGAATGAACCAAAGTCACCAAAGCGTGCACTTACTTCATCAAATCTCATTTCATATACAAGTTTTTTGAATTCAAGTGGGTCGTCAGCGAATAGTGTAACTCCCCATTCGTAATCGTCAAAACCAACAGATCCGGTGATAATTTGCTTTACTTTACCTGCATATTTTCTACCGATCATACCGTGACTTCTCATCATACTGCGGCGATCTTCCATAGGAAGCATGTACCAGTTATCTTGACCGTCACGCTTTTTGTCCATTGGATAGAAACAAATATGTTTCCATTTTGGTAGAGTAGGATACAAGCGAGCAAGAATTTCAGGGTTTTGGTAAGGGTCTTCACCTGCAGGTAAATAGTTACTTAGTTCAACAACTGATACATAAGAATAAGTAGGAACTGTAAATTCAGCAATCATGGTTTTGTTGAATTCCATCTCTAATTCATTAATTTCTTCTAGAGTTGGACGTAAAAGCATGAACATGAAGTCTGCCTTTTGACCGATAATGCTGTAGAAAGCATGGCTGCCTGTTTTACTCTCTTCAGCGGTGCCCCACTTTTCAAGTAATCCTTGAAACTCGGAAATTGCCATTTGTCTTTCATCACTGCTTAAGCTTTTCCATGCAGTCCAGTTCATTGAACGGAATTCGTGCAGAGAATACCAGCCATCTAGAGTTTTTGCTGCTTCACTCATCTATAACACTCCTTTATAATAGTTAATTGTGCATTCACGAGACTTGCTGTCGCTCGAAGTACATGAATATGTATACAACAATACTATATCATAGTTTTGCCTAAATAGAGGTTCGTAAACCCTTGTGTATTCTTAACGATTTTGTGACGAATGATACGATAAGTTTTCGTATTATTGGGAAGGATAGAAATGGCTTTACAGATTATGTACATATAGAAAGATAGCCAGTAATCTTTAATATAGGTAGGAAAAATCAATAGAAAAGCAATAGGAGGAATAACGGTGAGTGATTTATTTCAAGCAGTCAAGAGCGCAGTAGAGGGAAAAAATATTAAAATTGTATTCCCGGAAGGAACAGATGAAAGAATTTTAGTAGCAACCAATCGTTTAGCTGAGGAAGGGATTTTAACTCCAATTTTAATCGGTAATATGACAGACATAAAAAATAAAGCAGCAGAAAAGGGATTAGCGTTAAATGGAGTGACAATTTTGGATCCTGCAAATTATGACGAGCAGGATGCCATGGTACAAGCATTTGTTGAAAGAAGAAAAGGGAAGGCAACCGAAGAGGATGCAAGAAAAATCCTTTTGGACGAAAATTACTTTGGTACAATGCTTGTCTATATGGAAAAGGCAGAAGGTCTGGTAAGTGGAGCAGCACATTCTACAGCTGACACGGTTAGACCGGCCCTACAAATCATTAAAACGAAGCAGGGTGTCAAGAAAACATCTGGTGTATTTATCATGGTAAGAGAAGATGAAAAGTATGTGTTTGCAGATTGCGCAATTAACATTTCTCCTGATAGCCAGGATTTAGCTGAAATTGCAGTTGAAAGTGCAAAGACAGCTGGCTTGTTTGGAATTGACCCACGTATTGCGATGCTTAGCTTTTCAACAAAAGGGTCGGCCAAATCTTCTGAAACAGAAAGAGTTGTAGAGGCAGTAAGGATTGCTAAAGAAATAGACCCGAATCTTTTACTAGATGGGGAATTTCAGTTTGATGCAGCGTTCGTACCATCTGTAGCGGCTAAGAAGGCACCTGATTCCGTGCTCAAGGGTGATGCCAATGTTTTTATCTTTCCGAGCCTGGAAGCAGGGAATATTGGGTATAAAATTGCGCAACGACTAGGAAAGTTTGAAGCAATTGGTCCTATCTTGCAAGGCCTAAATAAACCGGTAAATGATTTATCACGTGGTTGTAATGAAGAGGATGTGTATAAGCTTGCGTTAATAACGGCGGCACAATCTTTGTAATAGGCCTTTTTCTAAAACTTTGATGCTTTTCGTACAATTAAGCTGGTGTACAAGCAGTTTTAGTGCATATTGAGGTGGGATTAGAAAAGAGCAACTCTTTTTATGTATAGAATGATCTAGTTTTTAAGGCGAAAATCCGGCTTTTGGGATTTTACACATATCAACAATCTATACGAAAATAGCCTTATAATATGAAAGATGGCTAGGGAAACCTAGTCTATTTTTTTTTATAGAGTGATTTCAAAATGAAGTAATTGAACACGCTTCAGTACGAGCAGATAAGGTTTTTAAGTCTACTTATACTTTAGAAGCGTTATATGAAAGCTTTACAATGAAGGTGGCCGATCAGGCATTGTATTTGCAAGTATAATATAAATAAGCAAATTAGCTGGTAGGAAAATGAAAATTAATCTAACTGCAAAAGAGGATATACCATAAAACTCTGCTATCCCTCCACAAACACCGTGGATGGACTTATCTTTATCAGACTTTCTTAACTTGTTTTGCAAGGAGCATTCTCCTTTTAGATGGTTTTTCCTTATTTTAACATAGTTAATAACTATAAAAGTTATGACTAGACTAAAAAACACCACAATAATACAATCAAACACAGTCTAAGTCCTTACTATCGCTAATGATTTCCGTGCAAGACTTCGCTTTCCGCGGGTAGGAAGCTGATGGTTATTTTCACTGCCATGAAAAAACCTACCTCCTCGGCGAGCCTGCGGGGTCTCACATAAGCTACTCTTCCCGCAGGAGTCTTCGTCTTGCACTCCAATCAACCTCTGGATAGAGCTAAAATCTAGATTATGTACATTTAACAAGTTAAAAACCCGAACTAATTTGCCTCATAAGAAGGGAAATTAGTTCGGGTCTTTTAGACTAAAACACTTTTGTTCTATGCTGACTACATAGTACTCAAGTCTCCAAGTGCTTTATCATTTCGATCAATCATACGACTTAAGTTTGCTTCGTATACAGGTAATTCTTCTTGAGTCAGCCCAGAATTCTCTAATGTCGCACCAAGATTTTTTAAGGCTAGCATGGAAGAATACATAATTTGCGGTATGGTTATTTCTTTATTTAGTAACTCAGAAAGTGAAGCCATTGTGGATGGTACGATAGTAGGTGGAGAGAATTTAGATTCATTATCAGACTTTCCTATTTCATAAAAGTTTTTGATCAGTTCAGCTCGGCGAGATCCACTACCTGATACACATAAGTATATCTGTACAGCAATACCTCCACGTAATCTTCGTTGGGAAATTCCTGCAAATTTTCTCCCACCTATACTAAGATCATAACTACCAGGACAATAAGAGCCTACAATTTCTCTAGCTTCAAAAGAAACAGATTCATCCTTTAATAGATGGCTAACAAGCTCAACCATCGCATCATAGCCCCGATTAATATCAATCCCTTTTTCACTATCAGGAAAAATTAACGATAAATTGAGTACATCCTGATCAAGTACAACAGCAAGCCCTCCGGAATTCCGTACAATTGTGTGAAATCCTTGTTCTTGCAAGTAGGTAATCCCTTTTTCTAAATCATGCAACCGAGTATCCTGAATTCCAAGGACAACGGTATTGTGATGTACCCAGGAACGGAGAACAGGATGAGATTGGCCGCTACCAACAGAGGCGCATAGCGTATCATCAATGGCAAATGACTGCTTTGCCTCAAAAAGTGCTCCTAAGGAACTTTGGTCGATTATTCTCCAATGTGATTGAGTGAGTAGTGACATAATTTTAACCCCTTACTTATCTTTGCGCTCCATATTATATCATATTAGGCTATACAAATCCCTTTAGGACTAATGATGGAGGACCGAATGAACCTATGTATCTATTGTACTACTTCTTTTGACGGAAAAATAAGTGTTACACCCTATGGTTGTCCAATAAGGTATCCAGTACAATGAAAAAAGATTGATAAATATCGACAAATTTTGGAAAACGAGAGTGTTACATATGATACCCAGGTCAAGAAAAGAAACATATAAACAAAAACGTAAAACTAGGAGAATTCTGCAATTCTTTATACCGTCTGTTCTTATATGTCTCTTTTGCTTCTTCATCTATCAAAACCAAAGTGTACAAGTGGAGAAACCAGATGAACAGACGAATAAGGAGACAATAGAAAAGGCTCCAATAATAGAAGTAAAACAGGCACCAGTTCAAGAACTAGATGTGAGAAAAGAGTCTAACGTTGAAATGGATGACGGTAAACCAATAGAAGTGATACAGACAAGCGAAGAAAAATCGAATGCCCCTGTCAGTCCGCCAATTGTTAAAGGAAACAACGAAACAGTTGAAAAGGAAGAGAAAAAACTTCCTGCAGCAAAAGGTGTTGTAATCATCCACCATACCTTAAAAGCGAAAGAGACCTTGTATAGCCTTATTAAGCACTATTACAAAGAAGATCAACTCGACTATTTATTACGGTACAACGGCATCAGTGATCCAAGCAAAGATGCAAAAGAGGGGGATGTTATCAAGGTCCCGAATCCAGATTATTTAGGCACGTATGTGGTTCAAAAAGGTGATACATTGTTTTCAATTGGAAGGATATATTTTAATAAATCACAAATTGTACAGTACATGACAGACATTCACCAATCATCTAATGTGAAAACGGGAGAGAAATTAACAGTGTTTCATCAAGGTAAACTAACCACTCATATGGTGAAAGACAGTGAAACGCTATATGGAATTATGAATCAATATTACCAGTTTTCGGATTTTTTGAACGTCATTCAAGAAAGTAATCACTTAGGAGAGCAGGTCCAGACAGGTCAAAAGCTTTTAATCCGAAACCCATTTTATAAAACGAGCCAACCTGTTAAAGATAATAACTGGTCAATTGAGATTCTACTAAACACTCATACTTTAACTCTGTATAAAGATGGTAATGTTTATAAAACCTACTCAGTGGCAACAGGAAAAGAATCATTAACTCCGAAGGGTACCTTTCAAGTCATTACGAAGTTTCTTAACCCAGAGTATACACGTAAGAAAATAGCAGGGGGTGACCCTCGTAATCCACTAGGAACACGTTGGATAGGGTTAAATGTACCAGGCACAACGGGAAGAACATATGGAATTCACGGTACGAGTGACCCGAGTTCGATTGGAAAGGATGTTTCACAAGGGTGCATACGGCTCCTTAACATAGATGTTGAGGCGTTGTTTGAAATCATTCCAATAGGGACAGAGGTAGTAATCAAATAAAATGGCTTTTTTTTTAAACTTTGTAGCTATTCGTACATTCTGGGTGTACAACCAGTTTTAGAAGCAAATCGAGGTTGGATTAGAAAAGAGCAACTTTCTCTTTTTTATAGAAGTATCAAGATACTAAGGTAAAAATCCAGCTTTGGGAATTTTTATGAAAAGCAACGTCCTTACCAAAACAGCCAATAAAAGAGCCTAGTTTGAGAGTGGTTTTCAAAGTAGGCTCTTTTATATGGGTAGATGTCTGAATATGTGCTTCAGCTTACTACATGGTGGGCTTATGTTTTTTATTCTTATTCAGCCAGCTTTTCTAAGTTGCCGTTTCGGTCCATTTTGAACTTAGTAGCAGGTCTTTCTTCTTCATCAAACAATACGAGCTTTCGGGCACGATTCATGATTTGTAATAAAGTTTGATGATCTTCTTCAACTGTCTTAAACTCATGTTCCAGCTGTCCTATTTTTCTCTCAAGCTCTTCATTTTGCTTTTTCAGCATTTGATTCTCACGTTCAAGAGATTCATTTTCATACTTCATAATTGATTGGTTATACTGATTTCCATTCATGGATGATAAAAATTGAATCACATCTTCTAATGAAATAGATGGCGAAGTCATAGGGACCTCTGAGACAGTATTTGGGTAGCTTGTCGCAAACTCCATATCACTAGTTTCCGGAATTGTTGAATGTATAGGTGGTGAATATAGTAATTGCTTTTTAGCTGGCCTTCCTTGACCTATCGCACGCAATCGTTGTTTTCGTTGCTTTTTTGCCAAATCTAGTGCTTTCTCATATTGATCACGAACTACTGCATTCCATCTGAAACCACATGCAGAGGCTGTACGGTTTAATTTGTCACCAACCTCTTCAAATGCATTTAATTGTGTGCTTCCTTCTCTTACATGTCGTAGTACTGTTTCTGCCAGTAATAAATCATTTTCCTCTGACCAGGCATCTTGGCGTGTTTTCATTATAGTCATCTCCTTATCTATGTTTCTTTTGTATTTGTGGACATTTGCAGAAATACAATTCCTGAATATACAAGCAGTATGGACAAGTTTGCGGAGTTTTATACGAAAAAAAGGAGGATAGTAGATTGATATATGTGAAATTGAGGAAAGACATAGAATGAAATCGCAACTTGCATTGTCACAATGAAGAAGGTAAAATACCGTATAGTGAACTGAGATAGAAGGGATTGTCTTTAATGGCAAACGAATTTCGTATATGTGATGATTGTCAGGCTACTAATATTAAAACGTTAGTGCCGCGTCTTGAAAAGATAGATAAAGATGCAAGTATTGATATTGGATGTCAGTCATATTGTGGACCAGGAAGAAAGAAGTCCTTTGCGTTTGTAAACAACCGTCCACTATCGGCACCAACTGAAGATGAATTAATCGAGAAGATTGAGAAGAAACTCGGTTTATAAACGTTCGCCCCTGCAGATAAATGCAGGGGTTTTTATTTTTGGAGAAACGAATTACTGGCTATAAACAGCGAAGATGTCGAAAATCCTATCATAGATTTTGTCAGTTATACGGTTTTTTTATCGAATAAAAAAAGCTATAATTATATTCATACTAAAGAAGGCTGTTTTCGTATAGAGTGTTTTCTATTTCGAACTTGAACTTGACTTATAGCAACAATGTGTATGTAAGGATATTTACGTAAGGTAAAGCCTCCTTATGAAAAGAGCCTTATGAACGTTCAAGACTTTTTAACTATGTAAGACTGAATAGATTTACCGATAGAAGAACGAAAGGGGTAATGGAATGACCTATCCCAATGGAAAATTAAGTGAAGAAAAGGTATTTAAGGATCCTGTTCATCGCTATATTCATGTGCGTGATAAGCTGATTTGGGATTTAATTGGTACGCCAGAATTTCAAAGGCTAAGAAGAATCAGACAGCTGGGTACTACATATCTTACGTTTCATGGAGCTGAGCATAGCCGCTTTAATCATTCACTAGGTGTCTATGAAATTATCCGAAGAATGATTGATGATGTATTTGTTGACCGAGAGCAGTGGGATAACGATGAGCGATTGCTATGTTTATGTGCTGCTTTGTTACATGATTTAGGTCATGGCCCTTTTTCGCATTCCTTTGAAAAGGTATTTCACCTCGATCATGAGGAATTTACGAGAGCCATCATTATGGGTGATACGCAAATTAACAAAGTGCTTAGCCGCATGGGAGATGATTTTCCCAAAAAGGTTGCAGAAGTGATTGCGAAGACATATGAAAATAAGTTAGTTGTCAGTATGATTTCCAGTCAAATTGATGCGGATCGTATGGATTATTTGCAACGAGATGCCTACTTTACTGGAGTTAGTTATGGTCAATTTGATATGGAGCGTATATTGCGTGTGATGAGACCGAGAGAAGACCAAGTGGTCATCAAAAAGAGTGGAATGCATGCTGTAGAAGACTATATTATGAGTCGTTATCAAATGTACTGGCAAATCTATTTTCATCCGGTATCTCGTGCTGCCGAAGTAATTTTAACGAAGATTTTACACCGAGCGAAACACCTTCACCTGGACTTTTATAACTTTAAAACAGAGCCTGTGCATTTTTACTCTTTATTTGAAGAAGAAGTAAATGTTAAAGACTATTTAAAGCTGGATGAATCTATTATATTATTTTATTTTCAGGCATGGATGGAAGAGGATGACTCTATATTATCCGATTTATGTGCCCGTTTTGTGAACCGAAATCTCTTTCAGTATGCAGAATTTAATCCAGGGAAACAGATGCAGCAATGGTTTGATTTAATTCAACTATTTAAAAAGGCGGGCATTGACCCTGATTATTATCTTGTATTGGATTCATCCTCGGATTTGCCATATGATTTTTATAGACCGGGTGAAGAAGAGGAAAGAATGCCGATTCATTTACAAATGCCAAATGGAGAACTTCGTGAATTATCGAGAGAATCTGAGATTGTAGAAGCGATTTCAGGAAAGCGAAGAACGGACCATAAGTTATATTATCCACTTGATCTTATAGAGGACCTTTCGACCAAACGAAAGGTGAAAGAACAAATATTAGAAATACTAAAGAAGCCTTATTAAAGAACGGCTCTTTTCTAAAACTTTGTTGCTTCTAATACACTCATTCTGTGTACAACCAGTTTAGATGCAAACGAGGTTGGATTAGAAGAGAGCGACTCTCTTTATGTATAGAAGTATCTAGATATTAAGGTGAAAAATTCCGGCTTTTTGGGATTTTTACGTAAAGAAACAATCTATACAAAAACAGCCTAAGGAATTGATGCGGGATGTCCCCGTTGAACGTATAGATGGAGTTAGGAGATGAAGACGGTTGTTAAAGGATCATGTAAAGGTAATGAAAGTATTTGCAGAGGCTGGGGAAGTCATCGGCCGAAAGAAGCTCCAGAAGATGATATATATCGGGAAGAAGCTACAACTACCCTTTTATGAGCGCTACGATTTTCACTTTTATGGACCATACTCTGAGGAGTTAACACTACGTATTGAAGAGCTATGTAACCTTGGCTTCCTACAGGAAGTAAAAGAAAATAAAGGGGGATACTCGCAATATCGATACTCTTTAACAGAAGTCGGAGAGAACTTTTTACAACAAAATGTAGAAGATACTCCTGAGTTAAATGGCTGCATGAAACACATGAACGATCAAAATGCAAGATTCCTTGAACTTGTATCAACCGTTATGTACTTTGAAGACTTGGAAAAAGAAGAAGTGATGGAAAAGGTTTTCACACTCAAAAGTAAACAGCGCTATACTGAAGATGAAATTGAAGAAGCTTACACGTACATCAATCAGCTGAAAAATCAACTGCAGCACTAAAAACATGCACATTCTCCTTTGGCGAATGTGCATGTTTTTATGTTTGATAAGAGCTAGGACAGGGTAGTTGGGAATTGTATAATGTTTTTTATTGAAGGCTGTTTTCGTATAGAGTTGCTTTTCGTAAAAATCTCAGGAAGCCGGCTTTTTACTTTAGTATCAAATTACTACTATACATAAAGAGAGTTGCTCTTTACTAATTCAACCTCAGGTTTGCTTCTAAAAATGGTTGTACACCCAGAATAATTGTACAAAAGGCAACAAAGTTTTAGAAAAGAGCCTTATTGAATGAATACAATACAGTAACAGTTCATTTCATACAAACTTGCTCCTAATTCAACACCATTTACGTTAACCATAGATTCCTTATTCCTCCAAATCCACTAACTAACCTGAAAAGTCTATTGAAGAACGATCGTACTTGAGTAGTGAAACGTCAATTACTACCAGTTTTGTTACAATTTTTTTTTACCCAATTCGTGAATGAATGATAAAATGACATATTAGGTTTTACTTGTAGAAAAACAATCTAGTATAGTCTAAATTTCATAAAGTGATAGTAAAGTAAATGGGTGGTGAAGATAACGTGAACAGTAAGAAAGTCCTAGTCAGTATGTGTAGTGTTTTCATACTTTTCCTCCTGCTTTATTTCATTCTTCCGAACTTGATTCAGCAAAGGGAAAAACATGTGACGGTTACAGCAAATCTCAATAATGAACAAGACAATCCTTCAGTTGAACCTCCAGTTAAGGAAGAGGAAAGTGCTGATACAACAGAACCTGCTGACAGACCAATAGCAGAGTCTGTAAAGGAAAAGTTCAGAGGAGTTATAGAAGGTGCCTTCCATTTTTTAAGTCCGGATAAAAAAATCGTCTCAATTGGTGATTCTTTAACAGAGGGAGTCGGAGATGAAACCGAAAATGGTGGCTATGTCGGGATTTTAAACAATACATTTGAAGAGAATGACCTAAATATAACGATAGAGAACTTGGGGAAAAGAGGAAATAGAACAGATCAATTGTTAGAAAGATTGGAGAAGAAAGAGATTGCAGCAGCCATAAAGGATGCAGATATCGTTCTCATTACAATAGGTGCAAATGATATTATGAAAGTTGTAAGAAGTAATTATACAAATCTTCGTATAGAGCCTTTTCAAGAAGAAAAAATCAGTTATGTTGAAAGGTTAACTGCTATTCTTAATAAGATCAATGAGTTAAACCCTGACAGTCAAATCTATTTAATTGGATTTTATAATCCGTTTGAGTTGTATTTTAGTGATATTGAGCAGTTAGAGATGATTCTTGATGATTGGAATCAAACAGGTGAATCCATTACAAAAGAGTTTGATAATGTATACTATATTCCAACAGAAGACTTATTCGCTTCTCAGACAGATCGCTTATTAGCTGCTGATAACTTTCATCCAAATATAAGTGGGTACAAATTAATGGCACAGCGGGTTCTTGAATATCTAAATAAATATAATGAAGATGCTGAGCTGCCAATCGAGGATATCGAATAGAAGGTGAAAAGGATGGAACTGCAACTTAAAACAAAAAAACCAACATGGAAACAATTATTTTTAGGTATTGTCGGAGTAAATGTATTTCTTGTGTTATCTTTCTTCATTTTTTTACTATGGCCTGTATCAGATGCAGAAGTACCTATAAAAAATTTTATAGAAGAAGAACCAGGAGCAGAATTTACGATTACATCGAGCAAGCAAAATTTAAATGAGCTAGTGAATGAATATGTAGATAAATTTATGAAGGATAAACATGACAAGTATACTGTCCAGCTTGATGAAAATGTCCAACTATTGGGGTCAATTGAAGCATTTCAGACCGAAATCCCTATCACCATTACATTAGAACCCCAAGTTCAAGAGAATGGAGACCTTGTCTTATACGCATCAGATATGTCACTAGGATTACTGAAATTGCCGGAAAAAAAGATTCTTGAATACGTGAAGAAAGAACTAACCACACCAGAATGGGTAGAGATTAATCCGGATCAGCAATTAGTCTATATTGCTGTAACTCAAATGGAAGTGAAAAGTAACTTTAAAGTAAAGGTACAAAGCTTTGATTTGAAGAATGACCAAATTAAGTTCAGAATTAAAGTACCAAATGAAACGTTAGGCTTATAGATTCAGTCCTTTTTGTAAAGGCTCTTTTCGTAAACATTGTTGCTATCTTTCTAAGAAGCTCATCTTTAATCGTTTACTACAGGGCAAGTATACTTCCCTATTATGAAAAGATGCCCCGATACCTTAAGTTTAAAGAGGTAGTCGACTTATTCGAAAAACAACAACTAATGCGGAAAACAGCCTTTGTAAAAAACACCCTCAATTTTCACCTTTGGTTCCACTTCTCAGAATAATAGACAGTAACTAGTGAGGTATTAAGCAAGGGGTTTTTTTACTAGATTGCAGACCATGCCTATTACGTATAAAGAGAAACTCCTTTGTAGTTGGTTGTTTTACAACAACTTTCACAAAGGAGTTTTTTTAATACAATCATTCGGTGATCATGCAAATGATTTATTCGTCGCTTAGGCGCTTTCCACCTACTGCATAATGGTTTTTACTCATTTCTTCGATAAATACTACAATCTTGTCTTCTGGCGCACCTGTTGTTTCAGATACAGCTGTTGTTACTTTTTGGGCGAGTGCTTTCTTTTGTTCTTCAGAACGGCCTTCTAGCATTTTTACTGTTACGTATGGCATGGGAATTCCTCACTTTCTATTAGTGGATGATAAGAAATGGCTGTTTTTGTATAGATTGTTGCTTTCTCGTAAAAATCTCAGGGAGCCGGATTTTTACCATAGTATTTAATTACTACTATACATAAAGAGAGTTGCCTTTTCTAATTCAACTTAAATTTGCTTCTAAATGGTTATACACTCAGAATAATTGTACAAAAAGCAAAAAGTATTAGAAAAGAGTCTAGGAAATACATGAACTAAAGTCTATTGGAGACTGAGGATTGCTATGTATTTCTAATTGAGTATGTAAGTATAGTATACTAATGTGAGAATTATATATAAAGAATAGAGGAGAAGCAAATGGAATTCTTTCCGTTTTTAAAGTATGGTTTGCAAGAGCTGCCTTTTGTTATTATTACCTTGCTTATTGCCTTTACCATTCATGAATATGCACATGCATTTGTTGCGTATAAGTTTGGTGATTCAACGGCTAAGGATCAAGGGAGATTAACGTTATCTCCATTAGCTCATCTAGATCCTATTGGTACGATTGCTTTATTTATATTAGGATTCGGTTGGGCGAAGCCTGTTCCAGTGAATCGGTTTTTCTTTCAAAAGCCACGTTTAGCAGGGGTTTCAGTTTCTCTAGCAGGACCATTCAGTAACCTGATACTTGCATTCATTGGATTTATCGTATGGTATAGTTTAGTACCACTTGGAGTTCTGAACAGTGTTTCTCCTAACGTTGGAGAGAACATCCATGTGTTTTTTGAAACATTCATATCCATTAATATTGCGCTATTTGTTTTTAATCTGTTACCATTCCCTCCACTTGATGGATACCGAGTAGTCGAGGATTTGGCCCCGACGGGAATTCGTGCTAAATTAACACAATATGAACAATACGGTTCTATCATTTTCTTGGTATTAGTCATTACACCACTTGATCAATATACAATAAGTCCCATTTTTAACACGGCTATCCCGTTTGTTGCAGAGCTTTTATCAAATGTCACGGTCCTAATATTGAATCTGGGAACGTAAATTCAGTACAATATAAACAAGAAGAGGAGGTCGTAAAATTGGAACAAGAAAAGAAAAAGAAATCAATAGGATTTAATATCATAAAAAATGACCCGACGGACGGACACGGAGGCTTTGGTGCAGGAGGTGCGTTAAGTCTTGAAAATATTTCACCGGTATTTGTAGATCCCAAGGAAGGGGAAGCTTTTGTTGATATCGGTGCCATGCATGCACGTAGTGTGGTCGAAAAGGGTATTAAATTTTTACCAAACAAAGAGGATGTACCGAATGGGAAGTTGTACTGGCTCGTATGGGTGACGATTGAACGTTTAGAGAGTGGCCCTTACTATGCAGGAGTAACTGGATGTGAAATGACGGTGGACAGAGAAATTCGCCGTGGATTTAAGATTCTAGCAGAACATGTAAATTTAATGGATAAATCTCTTAAGCGAAAAATCATCGTCAATCATATGGATAAAAAGTCACGCGAAGTATTAGCTGAATTTCTGCAAAAGCATGATGAAGGTATGTGGAATCGTTCATCTACTCAATTAAAGGATGATCTTTTAGCCTAAAATAATGTGAAACTTTTATGACATTTACCGGGAATGTCATAAAATAGTTGAGGTTTTTTTAGAAAAAAAGTAAACTTATTTTACAGTCTTTATTGCACTGTAAAACTAGGACACAAAAAACCGCAGAGAAGATTCTCTGCGGTTTTTTGCATATATCTTGGCTATTTTCGTATATTTTGTTGCTTTTTCGTAAAAATCCCAAAGGCCGGATTTTTACCTTAGTATATAGAACCTTCTATACTTAAAAAGAGTCTATATATTTAATTGAACCAATTGAAAATCCGTTTGAATAGCCCTTTGTCTTCTACCTTCTCTTTCATTTTTTTCTTCTTTTCATGTTGATGTGGAAGATGATCCTGGCAATATTCTGTAGGCTCTGTACCCTCGATGAAATAGGTTAGCCTCATAACTGGACAACCTTCTGTCGCAAGGAGGCCATTATCCGGGTTAACATAAACTCCAACGACGCCGGATGTAGGTTTAAAGGCTTGTACAGGTTTTTTCTTTAATGCTTCTTCCATGACTCCTGCCCAAATAGTCTTAGAATAGGTTTTTTCATCTACTACATCTAGTGTGTAATCTTTATCGTAGCCGACCCAAACACCGGTAACGAGTTCTGGTGAGTAGCCGATCATCCAGCTGTCTGTTTTAGTCGTACCAGACTTTCCAGCGTAAATTCTCGTTAGTTGGTCTGAAATGGTTCGACCGGTAACCTTTGTATAGTCATTTAACTTTTCATCGAACATTCCAGTCATCATATGTGTCGTAACAAAGGCAGCATCTTTGTCTAATACTTGTTCCTTCGTTTTTTCCTTTTCATAAATGACCTCACCGTTGTGATTCACGATTCTCTTAATGAAGGTAGGCTCCGTTTTCTTTCCACCGTTTGCAATGATTCCATAAGCGTTCACCATATCAATCATCTTTACTGTGGATGTTCCAAGAGCAAGTGACGGTACAGCAGGTAGCTTTCCTGTAATGCCTAATCGTCTACTTGTATCTATTAATGAGTGAACTCCTAATGACATATGAGTTTTGACAGCATAGACGTTGTCAGATAAGGCAATGGCCTGGGCAAGTGTAATTGAATCGTTCGCGTAATAATCATTATAGTTGCTAGGTGAATAGGTTTGATCATTCTCTCCATATTGAAAGGTTGTGTATTCACTTTTTAACATGGTTGAAGGAGTAAAGCCTTGTTCTACAGCTGTATAGTATAAAAACGGCTTAAAGGTAGACCCAGGTTGACGCCTCGCTTGTGTAACTCGGTTAAATTGACTTTTTGAAAAATCACGTCCACCGACAAGTGCTTTTACCTCGCCATTTGCAGGGTTCGTTACGAGAATCGCTGCTTGGATTTCAGAATCAGGGTTTATGACCTCTTGCATCTTCTTTTCAGCTATTTCCTGTATGGTCGGATCCAATGTGGTATATATTTTTAAACCACCCATCTCAATGGTTCTAGGTGTAATATCTGTTTCTGAGAGTAGTGCTTGTTTAACGGCTTCTTGAAAATATGGAGCGATATCTTGTTTTTTGACATCAAATACACCATAGAAATTTAGTTTCTCTGCATAAATCTGTTTAGCCTGTTTTTCGGTGATAAAATCATTTTCCACCATTGAGGTAAGAATGATTCGTTGTCGTTTTTTCGCATGATCTAAATTTTCCAAAGGAGAATAGTAGGTTGGGCCTTTCGGGATGCCGGAAAGCATTGTAGCTTCTGCTAGAGTTAAGTCTTTAGCTGGCTTATTAAAATAAAAATGTGAAGCAGCTTCAATTCCGTATGCACCGTGACCATAATAGATGGTATTTAAATATCCTTCTATAATTTGTTCTTTTGTATAGTTCATCTCAAGACGCAGTGTATATAAAGCTTCCGTAATCTTCCGTTTCCACGTCTTATCATGCTCTAAAAATAGATTTCTAGCATATTGCTGGGATATGGTACTGGCACCCTGTACCTTTGCCATTGCTCGGATGTCTGCCAGTGCTGCTCCAACAATTCTCTTATAGTCAAAGCCATTGTGATCATAAAAACGCTTATCTTCTATTGCGACAGTAGCATCGACTAAATGGGGAGAGATGTCTGTTAAGGGTACCCAATATCGAGTTTGACCTTGGTGACTTTCCCCGATAATGCTGTTGTCTGTTCCGTAATAAATGGTAGACTGCGGCACAGCTAGAGGCGGAGCACCCTTCACTTTGGCATACGTTAATACACCTGCCACACCTAGAACAAGTAAGATTGCTAGAAATAATCCTATAAATAATAGTGCGCGCACATATTTCAATGTTTGCTTTAACCGTTCATTCGTGATGACTTCCATCATCGACTCACCTGCCAAAGTAATCCAGAATAAAAAGACATAATACTCACCATTATTGAGAAAAAAGGGTGATTTTAAACATGAAATCGGATATTTTACTACTTTAAAGCAGTGGGTGACAGGCCCCCGTTCCTTTAAAGTGTTAAAATGGTAGATTTGCCGGTGGAATTTTTAAAAATTTTATGCTTAACATTTTTGATAGATTGGGCTATACTTTGACTTGCTGTATATTATTTGCATCAAGGCTTAACAGAAGTTTATATGGTAAAAATATGGTTTTTTATTGATGTATCAGGGAAGGATACAAAGGTAAGAAAAAGTACATACATAAAGTGGTCAATAATTAGAAAGGTGTGAATGAAATGGAATTATGGTTCACAGAGAAACAAACTGAGAAATTTGGGATTACGGCAAAAATTAAACAAACTTTACATACGGAGCAAACAGAGTTTCAAAAACTAGATATGGTAGAAACAGAAGAGTTCGGAAACATGCTGATTCTTGATGGCATGGTGATGACGACTCAAAAAGACGAGTGGGTTTATCATGAAATGGTAGCGCACGTTCCTTTATTTACTCACCCAAACCCTGAAAATGTACTAGTTGTAGGTGGAGGAGACGGTGGGGTTATTCGTGAAGTGTTAAAGCACCCTAGCGTGAAAAAAGCTACACTAGTTGAAATTGATGGGAAGGTAATTGAGTATTCGAAGCAATACTTACCTGAAATTGCAGGTAAGCTGGAAGATGCTCGTGTAGAAGTAAAAGTTGGAGACGGATTCATGCACATTGCTGAAAGTGAAGCAATCTATGACGTTATTATGGTAGACTCTACTGAGCCGGTAGGACCTGCTGTCAACTTATTCACAAAAGGTTTTTATGCTGGAATTTCAAAAGCGCTTAAAGAAGATGGAATTTTTGTTGCTCAATCGGACAACCCTTGGTTTACTCCTGATTTGATTCGTAATGTACAACGTGATGTAAAAGAAATTTTCCCAATTACACGTTTATATATTGCAAATATCCCAACATATCCAAGTGGGATGTGGACATTTACACTAGGATCAAAGAAACATGATCCACTTGAAGTATCAGAAGAGCGTTTCCATGAGATTGATACAAAGTACTACACAAAAGAGCTTCATAAAGCTGCCTTTGTCCTACCTAAATTTGTATCAGATCTTACAAAGTAAGGAGGAGGGATACTATGCGTTTTGATGAAGCATATTCAGGTAATGTATTTATTGGAAGTCACTCAAGCTTTGATGATAGCAAGGTCGTATTATATGGTATGCCAATGGACTGGACTGTTTCGTACCGTCCTGGATCACGTTTTGGCCCAGCTCGTATTCGTGAAGTTTCAATTGGACTAGAAGAATACAGTGCGTATCTGGACCGTGAATTAGAAGATGTAAAATACTTTGATGCGGGAGATATTCCCTTGCCATTTGGAAATCCTCAAAGAAGTATCGATATGATTGAAGAATATGTGGACTCGCTGCTAGCAAAAGATAAATTCCCACTTGGAATGGGTGGAGAGCACCTTGTATCTTGGCCGGTAATTAGAGCGATGTACAAAAAGTATCCTGATCTAGCAATTATCCATATGGATGCACATACAGACCTGCGTGAGCATTATGAGGGAGAGCCTTTATCTCACTCAACACCAATCCGTAAAGCGGCTGAACTGATCGGACCGGAAAATGTATACTCGTTTGGAATTCGCTCGGGGATGAAGGAAGAGTTCGAATGGGCAAAAAATGTAGGGATGCATATTTCAAAATTTGAAGTGTTAGAGCCGTTAAAGGAAATCTTACCTAAGCTGGCAGGACGTCCTGTTTATGTAACGATTGATATTGATGTTTTAGACCCTGCGCATGCTCCTGGAACAGGAACTGTTGATGCAGGAGGAATCACGTCTAGAGAACTACTGGCTTCTATTCATGAAATTGCGCGTTCAGAAGTGAACGTAGTTGGTGGAGACTTAGTGGAAGTAGCCCCAATTTATGACCACTCTGAGCAAACAGCGAACACAGCCAGCAAACTAATTCGAGAAATGATACTAGGCTGGTCTAAATAAAAAGCAAAGGCTCTTTTCTAAAACTTTGTTTGCAGTTAATACAATTATTCTGCATGTACAACCAGTTTTAGAAGTAAACCTGAGGTTGGATTAGAAAAGAGTAACTTTCTTTATGTATAGTAGTAAGGTGAAAATCCGGCTTTTGGAATTTTACTAAAAAGCAACAAGCTATACGAAAACAACTACACAAAAGAACCGTAGAGGATCAATCTCTATGGTTCTTTTTTCGTTCTTCTTATTAACAATTATATGAACCATCATTTATGAAATGGTAGTTAGTGAAAAATAGGAGTTGTCTTAATCGTTTGATGGTGCAGTGTAATTTGCAGCTGCTTGTTTACATTAATGGACGCAAAGAATACATCACTAATGTGTAATATTCCTTTTGCTTGAAGCTCTTTCTCCAGCCATTCCCTATTTAAAGAAAATTCCTCAAGTATTGCTTCGTATAACTTCCCCTCCACAATTAGTGGAATCCCGAGTGAAACGGTATTGTTAGGCAATGACAAGTCTTTTCTGGTTACAGGAGTGCTCTCTCCTTTTTTTAGTACGGAAATATTTCCACTTCCTTCAATAATGGCTAAGTGAACCTCACTAATATCGAAAATTTCCTTTTCGCGGAGCATAAGCAAAATATTATCTACTGAGTACTGAATTCGATTGAGGTTTTTTATAATCATTTCTCCATCCTGAATCACAACTGTTGGTTCAAACGTAATCAATCTGCCAAACCATCTATTATGGATTTTTAACCTGGCAACAAGCTTTTGGAATAGTGCAATCATCACAATTGCAAAAGCAGTATGGATATGTTCAATATTCGGATCAGCAATATCAGCACCTACAACGGCCCCTAATGTAATAATGGCTAGAAAATCAAAGATTGGAAGCTGTCCAATTGATCTTCTTCCCATGTAAAGCGTCATAAATAACACCAAAGGTAAAATGGTTACAATTCGCCCCAGTACAATGGCAAACTCCTTAATCAGTTCCATAAGATAAGCGACTCCTTTTAAATTAGAAAAATATGTAAATTTTTTATTTCATTTTTACTATTTTTTACTCGTTTTTATGATATTATTTAGATTATGTTGAAATAAATTGAGAGAAAAATCAAAAAAGAGAGAAAATGTAGGGGGATCAAAATGCCACGCATACTTGAAGTAAGTCTACAGTTTATTGTGGCGTGTATGGGGATTATTTTAGTAGGGGCCATTCCTGCTTTATTTTCAGCTACAGGAGAAAGCCTGCTTAACTTTTCCCAGTACGTCAATGCATTAAAGGATATCGTAGAAGGTTTAATGCAGTATAGTACGTTAACGTATGATTGGAATGGAACACCACGTAATCTGTTTCCATCCTTGTTTAGTCCGGTCTTGTATTCTTTGACTCTTTTAATCGGTGCTCTTTTTATTGCGTATATTGTTTCTACTTTATTAACAATTATTACAATGGCAATACCAGAGAAGCATCGGAGTAAGACAAAATTATTTGTCTATATCTTTGAATCATTACCTGACATTTTTGTAGTATTTCTTATGCAGTTTTTTATTATTTTCTTTTACCAAAAGACAGATATTCTATTAATTAACTTTGTCACACTTTCAGAGGAGCGGGTGTATTTATTGCCAATGTTATGTTTGGCGATTTTTCCTACCATCCAGCTTTACCGTCTAAGTGTTTTGTTGTTTGAACAAGAATTGAAAAAAGATTATGTGGACTTAGCAAGAATGAAGGGTGTTACGAAGGCTGGAATTTTATTTGTGCATGTGTTGCGTAATGCTTCCATTAGCTTGTTCTTTCAATCGAAGAAGGTCATCTGGTTTATGCTCTCCAACCTTTTTATCATTGAATACTTATTTAATATTTTTGGAATTACACGCTTCTTAAGTCAATACATGACCCCGGTGCTCTTTACAATCGGTGTGTTATTATTCTTTATTCCGATTTTCCTTTTATACAATATTACAGAAGCCGTTCTTAAGAATGTAGCAAACGGGGGAGAATCATTATGATGAAGAAGTTATTTACTCAACCGATGTTTCTAATTGGGTTCGTCATCATTGCGGGTCTACTAAGCTCCAGTTTTATCTACACAGCTGTTTATGATGATGTCGTACCACAGGATCGTTATATATATGATGAAGATGGAAAGGTAGTAGAGTCTGCTCCGATTCCGCCAAGTAAGGACTTTTGGTTCGGTACCGATATGTTTGGATTTCATATGCTCCATAAAATGATTATCGGGGCAAAGTATACGATATTAGCTGCGTTAGGGATTGCTTTATTACGTGTACTGGTAGCCATACCTATTGGGATTATTTTTAGCTCTTATTTAACGAAATATCGTAAGTATCTGAATGGATTCATTGATTCATTTCACTATATTCCGTTAACGTTAATCGCTTATTATATTCTATTTCCAGTGTTATGGATGCGTCCAGAAGGTTTTCTATATAGTTTTTCTGAGAGAATTTCAATCGAAGTGGTAGTGCTCACAGTTTTAGCTGTGCCGATTTTAGCGGTATTAATCAGTAATGAAAGTGCTGAAGTGATGAAAAAAGACTTTGTCACTAGTGCCCAAACCCTTGGAGCAAGCAAGTTTTTTATCATACGAAAGCACATACTCCCTCTAATGAAGGAAAAGTTTGTTATTGTATTTGGTCAACAAGTGGTCCAAGTTCTTCTCCTACTGTCACATCTAGGCTTAATGAAGCTATTCTTTGGGGGGACGGTCGTATCGTTTGATCCCATGATGGGTGATCCACCAACGACACTCTCAATGGAATGGTCAGGACTTATTGGAGATGCGCAAAGGTTTATGAAAACAGCTATTTGGATTCCATTCACACCAATCCTGTTCTTCGCGATTTCCATTTATGCTGTTAACCTTATGACAGAAGGATATACGAAAATCAGTAGTGGAGAAAGAAAACCAAAACGAAGAAAACATAAAATGAAAGAAGTCCAAAACAAAGCCCCAAAAATGACCAACCAAAGCTTTGAACTCAAACACAAAGACAAAAACAAAAACAAAAACAGTTCACAATCACGGGCTGTATAAAGAAGGAAGTGTGACCCAGCAAATGCTGGGTTTTTATTATGTACGTGGTGCCAGGCACTTCCCGAATTTTGTCGAATAAAAGTTATTCATATTGAACTTTTTGCTAGAAGTCTATATACTTAATTAGTTATAAAGAGACTTCAACAGTTGTATTGTAGACTGGTAATGATATAGAATTTGGGATGTTAGTACCTGTCTTTTTTCCACAAAGGAATTTTCGATAGGGCTGAGGATGGTTATACTGGATAATGGTGAAGGACGTGAACGTATGCAACAGATGAATGGGATTCCTGTTCACATTACTTTTTCTAGTGATATTCAAGACCAGGATGAGAAGGTGCATTTTTCATTTGAGACAAATGGTCTATACTACATAAAGGATCAGAAAAGTTATTTATTGTTTGAGGAAAAATTAGAGGAGCAAGGTCCTGTTAAAACAACGGTACGCTTTGGGGCAGATGAAGCGTGGATTCGAAGAAGTGGTTCGGTTAATATGAGAATTCCGTTTAAGCTGCATCATGAGACAAAGGGGATTCATGAAACACCGCATATCAAATTAGAAGTAACGGCAACAACGGATGATATTTCCCATGATTGGGATGAACAACATCGTGCGGGGTTCTTTCGATTAACATATAGACTTAGTATGAGAGGCGAAGAAGTCGGAACATACTTTTTACAAATCGCATTTAAGGAGGAATAATGATGAACGTTGTAGATCAAGTAAAAGAACGATTGAAATCAGAAATTAAAGAAGCAGTTCTAAAGGCAGGACTGGCGAAGCTTGAGGAAATACCTGATGTCATTTTAGAACTACCGAAGGAGAAGGCACACGGTGATTATGCAACAAATATGGCAATGCAACTTGCTCGTGTAGCAAAAAAGGCACCTCGCACAATTGCAGAAGAGCTGGTAAGTAGCTTTGACAAATCAAAAGCTTCTATTGAAAAAATTGAAATTGCAGGTCCTGGATTCATTAACTTCTATATGAATAACCGTTACCTTGCAGATTTAATTCCTACAATTGTTGATGCTGGAGATCGTTACGGTGAAACTCAATTAGGGAAAAACACGAAAGTGAATGTTGAGTTTGTATCAGCTAATCCAACAGGTGATCTTCATTTAGGACATGCTCGTGGTGCAGCAGTTGGTGACACATTAAGCAATATCCTTGCAAAGGCGGGATATGAAGTAACAAGAGAATATTACATAAATGATGCAGGTAACCAAATTAATAACTTAGCATTATCAGTAGAAGCACGTTATTTCCAAGCACTTGGGCAGGACAAGCCAATGCCGGAAGATGGCTATCATGGTGCAGATATTATTGAAATCGGAAAGCAACTGGCAAGTGAGTTCGGCGACGAGTATGCAAATAAGTCAGATAAAGAACGTTATGACTTCTTCCGTTTGTACGGCTTAAAATATGAATTGAAAAAGCTACAAAAGGATTTAGATAGCTTCCGAGTTCCATTTGATGTATGGTTTTCTGAAACATCGCTATACGAAAATGGAAAAATAGATGAAGCCCTTGCAAAGTTAAAAGAGCAGGGCATGATTTTTGAAGAAGAAGGTGCAACATGGTTGCGTTCTATGGATTATGGAGATGACAAAAACCGTGTATTAATTAAAAATGATGGCTCGTACACGTACTTAACTCCAGATATCGCCTACCATAAGGATAAAATTGATCGTGGACATCATAAGCTAATTAACGTTTGGGGAGCAGACCACCACGGATATATCCCTCGTATGAAAGCGGCAATCCAATCGTTAGGGTACGGTGCAGATGTACTAGAAGTCGAAATCATTCAAATGGTTCAACTGTATCAAAATGGAGAAAAGGTAAAAATGTCAAAGCGTACAGGTAAAGCTGTTACACTTCGTGAGTTAATGGATGAAGTTGGAGTAGACGCGATGAGATACTTCTTTGCGATGAGAAGTGCAGACTCTCATATGGATTTTGACATGGACTTAGCTGTATCTAAATCAAATGAAAATCCTGTATATTATGCTCAATATGCACATGCGCGTATTTGCAGTATTTTACGACAAGGTGAAGAGATGAATCTTCAAGGCTCAGACTTAAATCTGGATCTGGTTACATCAGAAAAAGAGTTTGAATTACTGAAGAAGTTAGGGGAATTCCCGGCAGCTGTGGCAGAAGCAGCAGAAAAGCGCATGCCTCACAGAATTACAAACTATGTATTCGAATTAGCTTCAGCTCTTCATAGCTTCTACAATGCGGAAAAGGTATTAGATGCAGAAAAGCTTGAATTAAGTAAGGTTCGATATGCATTAATGCAGGCTGTTCAAATCACCTTGAAAAATGCATTAACGTTAATTGGAGTTTCTGCTCCGGAAAAAATGTAAGATCAATTAATGGGAAGTCTTATGATGCTAGAAACAGTGTTGTAAGTCTTCTCTTTTTTTGTTGTAGGCTGTTTTCGTATGGATTGTTGCTTGCTCGTAAAAATCTCAGGAAGCCGAGATTTTTACTTTAGAATCTAGGTACTTCTATACATGAAGAAAGTTGCTCTTTTCTAATCCAACCTTGTTTTGCTTCTAAAACGGATTGTACACACAGAATAGGTGTACGAAAAGCAACAAAGTCTTAGAAAAGAGCCCTGTAGTAAAAAATCATTACAACCGGAATTCTAAGCTATATTCAATAGGAGAAATTTCTGCTAAAATATTATCTTGTGGCTTTCATATTGGAAAGCGGGTAGGGAGAGGGCTAATTTAATAAAGGTAGTAACATCATGAAAAACAATTGGTTTAATAGGCAATTTCAGCTTGAGGATAATAAGACAACCGCTAAACGAGAGATTATGGCAGGAGCAATCGGCTTTTTTACAACCGTCTACATTATTGCGGTCAATTCACTCATTTTATCTGAAGCTGGGATACCAATGGAAGGGGCAATCTTAGCAACAATTATTACATCAGTTATCGGTTGTTTGCTTATGGGCTTTTTTGCGAATGTACCCATTCTTCTAGTACCAGGGATGGGCATTAATGCTCTGTTTTCCTATACGATCGTCCAATCAATGGGACTATCATGGCAGGAGGCATTAGCTGTCGTATTTGTTTCTGGTATCATTTTTATGGTGGTTGCATTTTCGCGCTTTTCACAAACATTGAGTGATGCAATTCCTCATTCTTTAAAGGAAGCAATTTCAGTTGGACTTGGACTGTTTTTAATCTTCCTAGGTCTGGAAAAGGGTGGAATTGTCGTAAAAGGGACAAATTCAATTATCCAGCTGGGTGATTTAGGAGAACCTTTAGTACTTGCAACAATCGTAACTTTTTTACTCGCGCTCATTTTGTTTATTCGTAATATACCAGGAAACTTCTTGATTACAATCATCTTGGGAACATTGATTGGTTACTTATTTGGGATCATTGATTTCACTAAGACTGCTGGAGAGGAATTCTCGTTAGTTGATTATATGGAAGTATTCGGTGCGATGTCCTTCAGTAAAATTTTATCGTCCACATTTTGGATTGCAGTATTCTCACTAACGATGGTAATTGTTTTTGAAAATATTGGACTCGTACATGGACACGTAGCATCAATTGAGCGTAACGAAAAATTTGCTCGTGCATTTCAAATGAACTCAATCTCAGCCATGCTATCTGGAGTGTTCGGAACAAGCCCGACAGTATCTAGTGTTGAGAGTGCAGCAAGTATGACTGCAGGGGGAAGAACAGGGCTAACTGCGGTAACGACAGGACTTCTGTTTATGCTGTCAGTATTCTTCATACCTGTCATTAAGTTAATACCAAATAGTGCAATTGCGCCAATTTTAGTGATTATTGGTGGATTAATGCTTCAGAGTATTCGTAATCTTGACTTAGAGGATTTAACAGAGAGCTTTCCGGCAATTCTTATTATCGCGATGATTCCTTTTACTTACAGCATCGCGGATGGGATTGCAATTGGATTTATTTTATATCCAATTCTTAAGTTTGCAACAGGTAAGAGGAAAGAGGTTTCATTGATATTACTTGTCATCGCAGCACTGTTTTTAATTAACTTTATATTACATGTGATGAGTTAAGAAAGTTTTATTGGCTTAACCTAGAGGCACACCGGCCCGCGAAAAATGACTGGTGTGCCTTTTTTTATTGTTCTTTTCTAAAACTTTGTTGCTTTTCATACACTAATACTGTGTGTACAACCAGTTTTAAAAGCAAAGCAAGGTTGAATTAATGTATAGAATGTTCCAGATACTAAGGTAAAAATCCGGCTTTTGGGATTTTTACGAAAAGCAACAAAGCCCATTTTTATAAGAGTGATGAAGATGCAATTAGGTCATACTTATAATAAGTCAAGAATTGAATGTACTAAATGGAAGGATGTTTGAAGAATGAGAGAAGTGATTTTAGCCCTTTTAACAGGGGTTATTGTCGGGTTTTTATTTGCCTTATTACGCTTGCCAATACCGGCTCCACCAGCATTAGCAGGAGTAACAGGGATTGTTGGTGTGTATATTGGATTTAAATTATTCATGTGGGTTTCACCCATGTTACCTTGGGTGAAATAACGTAAAAGTCCCTTCTCCTGACAGAGAAGGGATTTTTTATTTCCATTCTATTGCTGCACCGCGAATCCTCTTAATGCCTCTTATGCTAGAGATATCCTCTACTAACTTAAGGGCAGCGCGATCCTTTTCCTTTGCTTCAATCATAATATCGAAGTCTTTCCCAATCGATTTTGCTACTTTTAGAAAGGGCATGATGAACTCTATGTCTACATAGTCAGCATGATGCCGGAATTGCTTTTCATTTTTAGGTGAGGAAATATGCACCTTTGGAATTAATCCGAAGTGATCCCATGTTTCGAACACAATGGGTAGAAGTTCTTCGATACTTTCTTCACAAAGATTAGCCATATGGTGGTGATAATCAAACAACAAAGGAATCGAATGAGTTTGACAAACAGAAAGTGTCTCCGCCGTAGTGTAAGTTTTATCATCGTTTTCGAGTGTCATTCGAACTTTAACTTCTTTAGGCAATAATTGAATGTTATCGTTAAAGCGTTTAATGGCCTCTTGTTTGTCTCCATATGCCCCGCCTACATGAATGTTAATAAGTGAAGCCTCTAGGATATCCATACCCTTTAATAGGTTATAGTGATACTCCATATCTTTCACTGCATTTGTGGTAATGTGCTTTTTATCACTAGTGAAGAGCGTATACTGATTTGGGTGAAAACTGAGCCTTAGGTTATGTGCTTTTACAAATTCTCCGATTTCTATCAGTTCCTCTTTCAAGTCATTCATATAATCCCACTCTACTTCTGGATGTGTGGCAAGTGGAACAATAGAAGAGGAAAGGCGGTATAAATCAATTTCATGGGCAACATTATACATTAATGCTCGTTTTGTGTTATGAAGGTTCAGTTTAGCAAGCCCCACTAATCGGGGAATTCTCTCTTCTTTCGTGAGTTTTTTCCAATTCGTAAAGGTGATTGTTTTGGAAGGGGAGCTTTCCCACAAACTTAATGCTGTGGATACATACCCAAATCGAATTCTCACGTAACTGCCTCCATTTATAGTAGTTTAGAAATAAGGGTAGAAAAGACTTCCTTCGCCCTTTGTAAAAGTGACCTGTTTTCCAGAAACTCAATTGTTACTTCCTCAGAAAAATCCATATCTCGGAGTAAGCTTTTTCGAACATCATCAATGAACAGTCTGTCTGTAATGATACAATTAATTTCATGATTTAAAAATAAGCTGCGTTTATCGAAATTTGCAGTTCCAATATCACAAATTTCTCCATCCACCACAACAACCTTTGCGTGAAAAAAACCATAATAATATCTGTAAACATTGCAATTTGCTTGAAGAAGTGGCTTGAAATAAGGAATTGCTGCTTCTTTTACAAAAAGGTGGTCTGCCCTCATTGGCACGATAATATGAACCTGAACGCCTCTTTTAGCAGCCTGCAAAATTTCATTAAAAAGCTTTCGACTTGGGATAAAGTAAGGAGTACCGATAATAATTTCGGATTTTGCCCCGCGTATTAACTCCATAAACACGTCTTGTAGATAGGTACCGTGTGTTGGCACGATCTTATGTGAATGTTTTCCAGGTAAATGAGGCGGGAAATACGATTCATTATCAAAGACATTTTCCTTTGTTGCCTTTTTCCAGTCCTTTAAAAATTGCATTTGTAAGTCTTGAACACCTTCTCCAGCTAACCGAAGGTGATAATCTCTCCAGTCCCCAAGCTTTGGATCTTGTCCAATATACTCTTTTCCGATATTAAATCCACCGACATAGCCTATTTTTCCGTCAATGACCGCAATCTTTCGATGATTTCTTTCGTTAATCGAGTAAATAAGAAAAGGGGGTTTTGGAACATGACAAAAAGAAAAATGTACATCACTTTCTCTAAGCCTTTTAATCGTAGCCTTCGTTATATTCATGCTGCCAATTCGGTCTAATAGGAGCCTGACTTCGACACCCTGTTTTGCCTTTTCCATGAGGAGCTCTAAAAAGGTATGACTGATTTTATCATCTTTTACAATGTAAAATAAAATGTGGATATGCTTTTTAGCCTTTTTTATTTCATGAAATAAATCATCATAAAGTTTTTGTCCTGTTATAAAGAGTGATATATCGCTTTTACGGGTAGGATAGCTTCGTTTTTTCATACGTTTTATATGAAAGAACCGGCCAAGTCTGTAATCAATTATCATCCATAAAAATATAATGAATAGAACAAGGAAGAAGATGGCCATTCATTAGCCTCCTAACGTCATCACACATACCTTGAACGCTAAAGAATAGTTTCCCCTAAAGATTTAAAACGATTCATGAATAAAATGTGTTGACTGAATGCTCATTCATATTATAATGGTAATATAGAAATAAAAATCTGAAAATTTATTACTGTTTAAATTGTTTGTTATGTAAGGGTTTCCTTTAGTAACAAAGTAATAAAGATTTGATTTTTTAAAAGGAAGGGGTTAAACGATGAATCCGTTATTATGGATTAACTTCATTGCATTTTTACTTGTAACCGCTTACGCTGTCCATTTGTTTGTATACTTAATTCAAACTCGTCTTGCTTACATTAAGATGGGGAAAAAGATTGAATTTGATGGAAAACTAAAAGAACGTATGGAGAAGATTTGGGTTAACGTATTTGGTCAGAAAAAACTATTAAAAGATAAGAAAAGTGGAATTATACATGTTATGTTCTTTTATGGTTTTATTCTTGTCCAATTTGGAGCAATTGATTTTATTTGGAAAGGTCTAGTTCCTGGATCTCACTTACCGTTAGGGCCATTATATCCGGGCTTTACATTTTTTCAAGAAATCATCTCATTAATGATTTTAATTGCAGTTGTGTGGGCTTTTTACAGACGTTATGTTGAGAAATTAGTCCGTTTAAAAAGAGGTTTTAAATCAGGATTAGTTCTACTATTCATTGGTGGGTTAATGCTTTCTGTATTATTCGGAAACGGAATGGGAATCATTTGGCACGGTCATGAATTAACATGGACGGAACCTATTGCATCAAGCTTTGCCTTTTTATTAAGTGGAATAGGTGAAACAGCATCGATTGTGTTGTTTTACGTAGCTTGGTGGATTCATTTATTATTCCTTTTAACATTCTTAGTTTATGTACCGCAATCAAAGCATGCTCATTTAATTGCTGGTCCTGCGAATGTATTCTTTAACCGCCTTTCAAGACCAGGTAAGTTAGAGAAAATAGATTTTGAAGACGAAACGCAAGAATCATTCGGAGTCGGTAAAATTGAAGACTTTACTCAGTCTCAATTAATCGATTTATATGCTTGTGTGGAGTGTGGACGCTGTACAAATATGTGTCCAGCAACAGGTACGGGGAAAATGCTTTCTCCAATGGATTTAATATTAAAGCTTCGTGATCATTTAACGAATACAGGAGCTGCGGTTACATCACGTACTCCTTGGGTACCAGCTGTAGCTTTTTCTAACACACAAGGAAATCAGCTTGCTATGATGGCCTCTGGTAAAGGTGTAGAGGAATCAGCAAGTGCACTTGACATGTATAGCCCAAGCTTAATTGGTGAAGTCATTACAGAAGAAGAAATTTGGGCTTGTACAACATGCCGTAACTGTGAAGATCAATGTCCGGTTATGAATGAGCATGTAGATAAGATTATTGATCTTCGTCGTTATCTTGTATTAACAGAAGGTAAGATGGATGCAGATGCACAACGTGCTATGACAAACATTGAGCGTCAAGGAAATCCTTGGGGATTAAATCGTAAAGAGCGTGAAGACTGGAGAACAGCTCGCGAGGACGTAGTTGTTCCTACAGTGAAAGAACTAAGCAAGCAAGGTGAAGAGTTTGAATACCTGTTCTGGGTAGGTTCTATGGGCTCTTACGATAACCGCAGTCAAAAAATTGCCCTTTCGTTTGCAAAGCTTTTAAACGAAGCTGGTGTGAAGTTCGCGATTTTAGGGAACAAGGAAAAGAACTCAGGAGATACTCCGCGTCGTCTAGGTAATGAGTTCTTATTCCAAGAGCTTGCGACAAAGAATATTGAAGAATTTGAAAAGAATGAAGTGAAGAAGATCGTAACAATCGATCCACATGCTTACAATATCTTTAAAAATGAATATCCTGATTTCGGATTAGAAGCTGAAGTGTACCACCATACAGAACTTCTTGCGCAATTAGTGGCTGAAGGACGCTTAAAGCCTAAGTTTGAAGTGAATGAGAAAGTTACATTCCATGATTCTTGTTACTTAGGACGCTACAATGAAGTGTACGATCCACCACGTGAGATTTTAAAGGCAATACCAGGTGTGAAGTTAATTGAGATGGAAAGAAACCGTGAAACAGGCATGTGCTGTGGAGCTGGTGGGGGTCTAATGTGGATGGAAGAGCATTCAGGTACTCGTATTAACGTAGCACGTACAGAGCAAGCACTTGCTGTAAATCCATCTGTCATAAGTAGTGGATGTCCATATTGCTTAACAATGATTAGTGATGGAACAAAGGCAAAAGAAGTTGAAGAAACCGTTCAAACATTAGATGTAGTTGAGATTTTAGAAAAGGCTGTTTGCGGAGAAACAAAGGAATTAGCTTCTTAAAAGCAGGGATAAATCTAGTAAACTACGAATATAGTATAGGTGAAGGTGTACGATTTGTAATGTCGTACACCCCCTTTTGTAAAAGTGACTGAGCGAGCGTTCAATCGGCATGTACTTATTAGAATTTGCCGAAGAATTATATATTTTTTTAGGCTTCTTTCTAAACTTTGTTGCTTTTAGTATTTATTCTTGGGTGACTTTTGGGATTTTTACGAGAAAGCAACAATTTATACAATAACAGGCTTTTTTTTATGAACTATTGAAAGCGTTTACTACATTAGTGAGGTGGGATTGGTATGGCAAGAACAGTTATTTTGAGTGGAGTTCGTACACCATTTGGTAAATTCGGTGGAGGTTTAAGCACATTTACAGCTTCAGAATTAGGTGGAATTGCTGTGAAGGAGGCTTTAAATCGAGCTAATGTTGCAGCAGAAGAGGTGCAGGAAGTCATTTTAGGGACAGTACTTCAAGGTGGTCAAGGACAAATACCATCTAGACAAGCTGCGCGTCATGCCGGTATTCCATGGGAAGTGAAGACAGAGACCATTAATAAGGTCTGTGCTTCTGGACTACGAAGTGTGACACTTGCTGATCAAATCATACGTGCAGGTGACGAGGAAGTCATTGTTGCTGGTGGAATGGAATCGATGAGTAATGCACCTTATGTTTTACCGAAGGCAAGATGGGGATTACGTATGGGGGATGCACCTCTGACTGACCTAATGGTGCACGATGGACTTACATGTTCATTTGATGGCGTTCATATGGGCACATACGGGAATGGAGTGGCAAGTGAACTTGGACTTACTAGAGAAGAACAGGATGCCTGGTCCTTCAGGAGTCATGAACTCGCAATCAAAGCAATAGAAAATGGAAAGTTAGCTGAAGAAATTGTACCTGTTGAAGTTCCAAGACGGAAGGGTGACCCTATCGTGGTGAAGGATGATGAATCACCACGTAAGGAAACGTCGTTAGAAGCGTTAGGGAACTTAAAGCCAGTATTCGGGAAAGACGGTACGATCACAGCAGGGAATGCACCAGGAATTAATGACGGAGCAGCTGCACTTGTGTTAATGAGTGAGGAACGAGCAATTAGAGAAGGGCGAGCGCCATTAGCTACAATCATTGGTCATGCAGCCATTGCTACAGAAGCAAAGGACTTCCCTAAAACACCGGGAATCGTGATTAATGAACTACTTAAGAAAACAGGGAAATCCATTGAAGAAATTGACCTTTTTGAAGTAAACGAAGCATTCGCAGCTGTGGCACTGGCAAGCGGTAAAATTGCAGGTCTTAATCCAGATAAAGTGAACGTGAACGGTGGAGCAGTAGCACTTGGCCACCCAATCGGTGCAAGTGGAGCTCGTATCATCATTACACTTGCCTATGAACTAAAGCGACGCGGTGGCGGAATCGGAATTGCCTCCATCTGCTCTGGTGGCGGCCAAGGCGATGCCATCATGATTGAAGTAAAAGGATAAGATTGTTTAACGATTTAAAGAGGTGGGGGCCTGTCCCCCATCACGGTAATACGTTAAAGCAACGGGGGCCTGTCCCCCGACACTATAAAGCATTAAAGGGATTCTAAATATAGAAACTTTACTATAGATTTGGAGGAGAAATAATGAGTGTTGAGAAGATTATGGTCATTGGTGCAGGACAGATGGGTTCAGGCATTGCACAGGTATGTGCGATGGCAGGTTATAGCGTGTACTTACAAGATTTAAAGCAAGAGTTTGTTGAAAGAGGGCTAGGTATTATTAACAAGAACTTGTCTCGCCAGGTTGAAAAGGGACGTATGGATGGGACTGAAAAGGATGCAATCTTAGCGAGAATTACTAGCTCTACGGATATGAACAACGCAAGTGATGTAGACTTGGTCATCGAAGCAGCAGTTGAGAACATGGAAATTAAGTCTAAAATCTTTGCTGAATTAGATAAAATTGCCCCAGCTCATGCAATTTTGGCAACAAATACATCATCTCTACCGATTACAGAAATTGCAGCAAGCACAAACAGACCAGAAAAGGTAATTGGCATGCACTTTATGAATCCAGTACCTGTTATGAAGTTAGTAGAAATTATCCGCGGCTTAGCAACAGCTGATGAAGTATATAGCACAATCGAAGAAATTACGAAGAAACTTGAAAAAGTACCTGTAGAAGTGAACGACTTTCCAGGATTCGTTTCAAATCGTATTTTAATGCCAATGATTAACGAAGCGATCTACACATTGTTTGAAGGTGTAGCATCAGTAGAAGCAATTGATGAAGTCATGAAGCTGGGTATGAATCATCCTATGGGCCCATTAACACTAGCTGACTTTATTGGATTAGATACATGCCTGTACATTATGGAAACACTACATGAAGGCTTTGGGGACGACAAATACCGTCCATGCCCATTACTGCGCAAATACGTAAAAGCAGGCTGGCTAGGACGTAAATCAGGACGCGGATTCTACACATATGCGTAATACAGATAAAAAGTAGGTTCCTTTAATGCTCTAACGTAACGGGGGCCTGTCCCCCATTGCTTTAAAGAGGTAAAGTGCCATGGTTTGTGCATAAGCGATTCGGCAGCTAAGGAGGGTTCAGAAGATGGATTTGAGGTTTACGGAAGAGCAGGAAATGATGAGGAAGATGGTACGGGATTTTGCGCAAGCTGAAATTGCTCCGTTTGTTGAACGAATGGAAGCAGGGGAGTTCCCACGCGAAATTCTTAAAAAAATGGGTGAGCTTGGATTAATGGGCATTCCAGTTCCGGAAAAGTACGGCGGAGCTGAAATGGACTTTTTGTCTTACATTATTGCCATTCATGAGATATCAAAGGTTAGTGCAACGATGGGAGTCATTCTCTCTGTACACACATCAGTAGGTACTAATCCAATTCTTTATTTTGGGACAGAGGAACAAAAGCAAAAGTACGTTCCAAAGTTAGCATCAGGTGAATACTTAGGAGCATTTGCCCTTACAGAGCCTGGTGCAGGATCTGATGCGGGAAGCCTAAAAACACGCGCGGTGAAAACAGGAGATCACTACATTTTAAACGGTGCCAAAGTGTTCATTACAAATGGTGGAGAAGCAGATACGTATATAGTATTTGCATCGACGAACCCAGAAGAAGGAACAAAAGGGGTATCAGCGTTTATTGTAGAAAAAGATACACCAGGTCTTGTCATCGGAAAAGACGAACACAAGATGGGACTTCATGGTTCACGTACAGTGCAGCTTTCTTTCGAAGATATGCAAGTGCCTGCAAGCAATCTACTTGGCGAGGAAGGGCAAGGCTTTAAAGTGGCAATGGCAAACTTAGATGTCGGGCGTATTGGAATTGCGGCTCAATCTTTAGGTATTGCTGAAGCAGCTCTTGAACATGCAGTAGACTATGCGAAGGAACGGAAGCAATTCGGCAAGCCAATTATTGACCATCAAGGAATCGGCTTCAAGTTAGCTGACATGGCAACAAATGTAGAGGCTGCAAAGCTACTAACCTACCGTGCTGCCTTCCTCAGAATGAACAACCAGCCGTGTGGGGTAGAAGCATCTATTGCAAAGCTATTCGCATCGAAAACAGCGGTTGACACAAGTACAGAAGCTGTTCAAGTTTATGGAGGGTATGGCTTTACAAAGGAATATCCAGTAGAAAGATTTTTCCGTGATGCAAAAATTACGGAGATATACGAAGGTACAAGTGAAATTCAACGACTCGTTATTAGCAAGCGTTTATAAAAAATACTAGATTACTAGATACTACTAGGAGGATATAATAATGAACTTTAAACTTTCTGAAGAACATGAAATGATTCGCAAAATGGTACGTGACTTTGCAAAAAATGAAGTAGCTCCTACAGCAGCAGAACGTGATGAGGAAGAGCGTTTTGATCGTGAAATATTCGATAAAATGGCTGAGCTAGGATTAACTGGTATTCCATGGCCAGAAGAGTATGGTGGAATCGGAAGTGACTACCTTGCGTATGTTATCGCAATTGAAGAACTTTCACGCGTTTGTGCATCTACAGGGGTAACGTTATCTGCTCATACTTCACTTGCTGGTTGGCCGGTATACAAGTTTGGTACAGAAGAACAAAAGCAAAAATATCTTCGTCCAATGGCTGAAGGGAAATCAATTGGTGCGTATGGTCTAACAGAACCAGGTTCAGGATCCGATGCAGGTGGAATGAGAACAACGGCACGTAAAGACGGAAACGATTGGATCATTAACGGTTCAAAGATTTTCATTACAAATGGTGGAGTAGCTGATATTTATGTGGTATTTGCCGTAACTGATCCTGAAAAAGGATCAAGAGGAACAACAGCATTCATCGTAGAAAGCAGCTTCCCAGGGTTCTCAGTAGGGAAGAAGGAAGCGAAGCTCGGTATTCGTTCATCACCTACTACTGAGATTATGTTTGAAGAATGCCGAGTGCCTGCTGAGAATATGCTTGGTGAGGAAGGTATGGGCTTTAAAATTGCAATGATGACGCTTGATGGAGGCCGTAACGGAATTGCAGCTCAAGCTGTCGGAATTGCACAAGGCGCATTAGATGCTGCTGTCGATTATGCAAAAGAACGTAAGCAATTCGGTAAAGCCATTATTGAACATCAGGGTGTTGGATTCAAATTAGCAGATATGGCAACGAGTGTAGAAGCTGCTAGATTACTAACATACCAAGCAGCATGGTTAGAGTCAGAAGGTCTTCCATATGGTAAAGAATCGGCTATGTCTAAATTATTTGCTGGAGATGCAGCAATGAAAGTAACAACAGAAGCTGTTCAAGTATTCGGTGGTTATGGTTATACGAAGGATTACCCGGTTGAACGTTACATGCGTGATGCAAAAATCACTCAAATCTATGAGGGAACTCAAGAAATTCAACGTCTAGTAATCTCTAGAATGCTAGCAAAATAAGAAAAGTAATAGGTAGCCTGATGGGATAACCAGTTGGGCTTCCTTCCTACCTATTGGCGGTGTGAAGATGAAAAAGCAAAACGTGCCTGCTTCTGTAAAAGATGAGAAGCTCATTGAAATAAGAAGAAATCAAATGATTAAAGGGGCAGTTTCTTTATTTAAAGAAAAAGGCTTTCACCGTACAACAACACGAGAAATTGCCAAAGCAGCGGGATTTAGCATCGGTACGCTGTATGAGTATATTGGAAAAAAAGAAGACGTCCTCTACCTAGTTTGTGATCGGATTTATGATCAAGTGAGTGAGCGGTTGAAACGTGATATTGATCCTAAAAAAGGCGATACGAAAAGTTTGAAGCTTGCTATTACAAACTATTTTAAAGTAATGGATGAAATGCAAGATGAAGTGTTAGTCATGTATCAGGAAGCTAAGTCTTTATCAAAGGATGACTTACCTTATGTTTTGAAAAAAGAGCTGGAAATGGTCGGAATGTTTGAAGCCATTTTAGAAGCATGTGTAGAAAATGGCGAATTTGATCTTCATGAACATGAGAGAAAATTAATCGCTCATAATATTTTCGTTCAAGGACAAATGTGGGGCTTCAGGCGTTGGGCATTGCAAAAGCTCTACACCATTGAAGAATATACACAATCTCAAATTGACCAATTGTTAACAGGAATCAACCCTAAGATAAGAAGCTAAAGGAGGATTACGTATGACGGTTACTGAAGTATATAAGCCGAAAAATCATATTCGTTTTGTGACAGCATCATCTCTTTTTGATGGTCATGATGCGTCTATTAACATAATGCGTCGTATTATCCAAGCAAGTGGAGCAGAAGTTATTCACCTCGGACATAACCGTTCTGTTGAGGAAGTTGTATCTGCTGCAATTCAGGAGGATGTGCAAGGAATTGCCATTTCATCTTACCAAGGTGGCCACGTAGAATACTTCAAGTATATGTACGATCTACTGAAGGAAAGAAATGCTTCACACATCCGTATTTATGGCGGCGGGGGCGGGGTTATTATTCCTCGTGAAATTCATGAACTGCATGACTATGGAATTGCTAGAATCTTTTCACCGGAAGACGGAAGGCAGTACGGTCTTCAAGGAATGATCAACCGTATGATTGAGGAATGTGATTTTCCAACGGTTACGTCTATTACAAATGAGCTTGAAGGTCTTAAAGAAGGAAATATTCAATCCATTACAAGACTTATTACTCTTGCTGAAGGGCAAGTCAATTCTACAAATGAAGCTGCAGCTGCTGCTGAATCTGTTTTAGAAAAGGTAAAAGAACTTGCTACCAACACGCCTGTATTAGGAATTACAGGAACAGGTGGTGCGGGAAAAAGCTCGTTAACAGATGAAATTGTCCGTCGTTTCTTAAATGAGATTGATGATATTAAGATTGCTGTATTATCAGTTGACCCAACAAAGCAAAAAACTGGTGGAGCACTGCTCGGTGACCGTATTCGCATGAATGCCATTTTCAACCCTCGTGTATTTATGAGAAGCTTAGCAACTCGTGGTTCTCGCACCGAACTTTCGCTTGCGATAAAAGATGCGATTTCTGTAGTAAAGGCTGCCGGTTTTGACTTAGTTATTGTTGAAACAAGTGGTATTGGTCAAGGTGATGCAGAGATTAGAGAAATCTCTGATGTTGCAATGTATGTGATGACAAGTGAATTTGGTGCGCCATCACAGCTTGAAAAGATCGATATGATCGATTATGCAGATTTAATTGTCATTAATAAATTTGAACGAAAAGGCTCTGAAGATGCAAAGAACCAAGTGCAAAAGCAGTATCAACGCAGTCATCTGTTGTTTGATGAGGATTTAGCAGGAATGCCTGTCTATGGTACCATTGCGAGTCAATTTAATGACCAAGGTACAAATTCTCTTTTTGCAGCATTAGTAGATTTACTAAATCAAAAAGCGAGCAAAGAGTGGACTACGTCATTTTCAAAAGATAACTTAGTAGAAAAGCAGAACGTCATTATCCCGAACAATCGTCGTTACTACTTAAGAGAGATTTCAGATGCTGTCCGTAACTATCATAAAATGTCAGAAGAGCAAGTACAAACAGCACGTAAATTGTTCCAATTAGAAGGAGCAATGGAAGCTGTTCGAGAAAATACGGATGCTGTAAAGGCACTTGAAGAAGCGAAGGCTGCATTTGAGTTTAAGCTAACTCCTGAATCCAAAAAACTGTTAGAGAGTTGGTCACAGTTAAAGGAACAATATTCAGGCAAGCAATTTGTGACAAAGATTCGTGATAAGGAAATCGTCACAGAACTTACAACAAAGAGCTTATCAGGGCTTGATATTCCAAAAGTTGTCTTACCGAAGTTCGTTGACCATGGTGAAATCCTGCGTTGGATTTATAAAGAAAATGTACCAGGTGCATTTCCATTCACTGCAGGTGTATTCCCGTTCAAACGTGAAGGAGAAGATCCGAAGCGTCAATTTGCTGGTGAAGGTACACCAGAGAGAACGAACCGTCGTTTCCATTACCTATCTAAAGACGACGATGCGAAACGTTTAAGTACGGCATTTGACTCTGTAACACTGTATGGAGAGGATCCTGACTATCGTCCTGATATTTACGGTAAGGTTGGGGAAAGCGGAGTAAGTATTTGTACACTTGAAGATATGAAGAAGTTATATGACGGATTTGACTTATGTGCTCCTTCAACATCAGTGTCAATGACGATTAACGGTCCTGCACCGATTATTCTTGCGATGTTCTTTAACACAGCCATTGATCAGCAAGTTCAAAAGCGAGAAAAAGAACTAGGCAGAATCTTAACAGTAGAAGAGTATATGGAAGTGAAAGCACAGACACTTCAAACTGTTCGTGGTACCGTTCAGGCAGATATATTAAAAGAAGACCAAGGTCAAAATACGTGTATTTTCTCAACAGAGTTTGCTCTTCGTATGATGGGTGACATTCAGCAATACTTTACAGATCACCGCGTGAGAAACTACTATTCTGTCTCAATTTCTGGCTACCATATCGCAGAAGCAGGTGCGAATCCAATTTCACAGCTGGCATTTACACTGGCTAACGGCTTTACGTATGTTGAGTACTATTTAAGCCGAGGAATGAACATTGATGACTTTGCACCGAACCTATCCTTCTTCTTTAGTAATGGGTTAGATCCGGAATATACGGTAATCGGACGTGTTGCTAGAAGAATTTGGGCGATTGTCATGAAAAATAAATACGGTGCAAATGATCGCAGCCAGAAGCTGAAGTATCATATTCAAACTAGTGGACGCTCACTTCATGCTCAAGAAATTGACTTTAATGACATTCGCACAACGCTTCAAGCATTAATGGCAATTCATGATAACTGTAACTCCCTTCATACAAATGCGTATGATGAAGCGATTACAACACCAACTGAGGAGTCAGTTCGCCGTGCGATGGCGATTCAGATGATCATTACAAAAGAACATGGATTAACAAAGAACGAAAACCCACTGCAAGGTGCATTTATCATTGAAGAGCTGACAGACTTAGTAGAAGAAGCAGTACTTCAAGAGTTTGACCGTATTAACGACCGCGGTGGCGTATTAGGTGCAATGGAAACTCAATACCAGCGTGGGAAGATTCAAGAAGAATCCATGTATTATGAAATGAAAAAGCACAATGGTGATCTACCGATTATTGGCGTAAATACGTATTTAAATCCGAATCCACCATCAGAAGAAGAATTAAATAACATCGAGCTTGCCCGTGCATCACAAGAAGAAAAAGAACAACAAATTCAAAACCTGCGTGCATTCCAAGGTGAACATGCAGACAAAACAGAAGAAGCACTTCAACGCCTAAAGAATGTGGCTGTTTCAGGAGGCAACATCTTCGAAGAATTACTAGAAACAGTTAAAGTAGCGAGCCTTGGCCAAATTACACGCTCCCTCTATGAAGTAGGAGGACAATATAGAAGAAATATGTAACAAAATAAATAGATTAACAACCAAAAAACAAACAAGGAGAGCAAAAAAGCTCTCCTTGTTTATGTATGGGATATAGGGAATTCGACAAAATTCGGGAAGTGACTGTGTACTGCTGATTGAAAAGTAGACACTATACTTTCGGGTCACCTTCTTGGTGGCCTGAAGTGTCTCAT